>JACRHT010000004.1 GCA_016217545.1 Opitutia bacterium
CGCCGAGGGCCCACGGCACCGAACCAAAGACAGCAAAATGGTGAACCATTTTAAACTTACCCCTCGACACGCCTTCTCATGGAAGACGCCAGAGCCAACGCCGACATCCGTCACGCCTCGTGCTGACGCACGAGGCGCGCCGGCTGCCGTCGTGGCTCATCTTTGACGTTGGGCAAAACATGAAAAAGATCGCCGCCGCTCTGCTGTTTGTCGCGATGGGTGTTTCGGCTTTCGCGTGTCGCTGTGGCGACAGGCCAGCAATTTTAGATGCGACCGCAAAGGCCGATGCGATATTCGTCGGGAGAGTTACGAAGCTATCGATTGCTTATCGCAAGTTCGACGACGTCGACGGCTATCGCGAGGTCATTGAATGCGAGTTTCGCGTTACCGTAGGCTTGAAAGGCGTCGAAGCAAAAGAAGAGCAGAAGATGGTGGTCACGAGCTCTGCCGGCCCTGCTTGCGGCTACCCCTTCCGAATTGGAGACGAGTATTTGGTCTATGCTCGCCGGCACGCGCAGGAACTTGAGACGGATATTTGCACTCGCACCCGTCCCCGTGTGATCGTCGACGAGAAGCAGGATTTCAGCGACATCTCCAAGATCAAAGCGGACGATGCATTGCAGACTGAAGTTCCTCTGATTCGCGAGGCGCTAGAAAGAAAGTGAAGAAGAGCCCAACCAGTCCTCACAGCCAACTCCGCGGAGCTGACGCTCCCCTGCGTGGCTGACCTCAAACGTTGGGCAAAAACGATGGATCTCCTCGATTGGATCGCCGCAAGTAAGGAACTCAGGTTTGTCGCGGATCGCGACGAGGCGGATGTGCGCGCACGCTTCGCGGAGTTTCGCACACGAGGCTTCATTACGGACTTCACTGATTTGCCAGTCGTCGCAGAAAAGAAAGGCGGCAAGATTATGCTTTCGCGGAAGTCTTCCTTCTTCGGCCGCTCAGGCATTCGCTGCGTGGTCCGCGTCCTGCCGAAGCAAAGCGGTTGTTCGCTTCATGTGCGGCTCTGGCATGAGCCGCTTCTCACCGCTTGGTTCTGCATAAGCTACGGTTTAGCCGCGATTGTTGTGCTGGCATCCATCGGTGCCTTTTTCCTGCAATCTGGGCATACGGAAGGAGTCGCGACGCTCGTTGCAGGTGCCGTTGCCGCCGCGGTCTGGGCGGTCGTCACCGGGGCGTTCAACGCTCTGATGCGCGTCCAGCAGAAAGCGCGGCTCGATGAGTTCACGGCCATTCTGTTTTCGATAGCGAAGGAAGATCCCAACCAGTAGGAATGAGAAGGCGTGAGAGGTCCGCGTCGCTCAATGAGCGGTGCGGTTCTACTCTCCGCCTTATGAACACAAACGAACTGACGATTGGATTGGATCTCGGGGACCGCCGGCATCAAGTGTGCGTCCTCAGTGCCTTGGGTGAGATCATCGCCGAGTAAGTTTTGCCCAACACCCGCGAGTGCCTCAGCGCCTACGCCGCGCGTTATCCGGGTGCGATGATCATCATGGAGACGGGCACGCACAGTCCGTGGGTCTCGCGGCTACTCGAGTCGGGCGAGAAGATCGAAAGCCTGCGGTTCAAGGACGCTACGCACGTTACCGTATTTCTGTCGGCACCAGGCTTCAGCATTCACGGCGGACCGTTCATAGAAGCAGTCTGGGACCGAGGAGAGTGGAAATTCGGAGACCGATGGTCGCTTCTATGAAACCGCAAAAGAGCCGATCCAGCCGGCACAGACAACTCAGGGGCTGCGCCCCGTCGTGTCTGACCTCAAACGATCGGACGCGGAATGATGAACCGCCGTTTAGCTCAGTTTCGCCAGCACCAGCGCCGCAGCGAAGGCCAGAAACACCACGCCGAGCGCGCGATCGATCCAGTGGCCGTGGCGGAGGAAGCGGCGGCGGACTTCCGTCTGCGTGAACAGCACCGACACGAGGCAGAACCACGCCATCGTCGCGAGCATCAGCCAGGCACCGTAGCCGAACTTGAGCAGCGAAGGCGTGCTCGGGCTCACGCGCAGGGCGTAGAGCGCGATGAAGAAGAGCGCGGCCTTCGGGTTGAGCACGTTGACGATGAAGCCCTGCATCCACGCCGCGCCGTTCGTCGGCGCGACGTCGCCTTCGGCCAGATCGAGGTCGCCGTTGCGCGGCTGGGCCCGCAGCGCCTGCACGCCGACCCACGCGAGATAGGCCGCGCCGAGATATTTCGCGATGTTCAACGCCGTGGGCGAATCACGGAGCAGCAGGCCGAGCCCAAGTGAGCAGTAGCCGACGTGGAAACCGATGCCGCACCCGATGCCGA
Source organism: Opitutia bacterium (assembly GCA_016217545.1). Taxonomy (NCBI): domain Bacteria; kingdom Pseudomonadati; phylum Verrucomicrobiota; class Opitutia; species Opitutia bacterium. The sequence continues at coordinate 2,296 of JACRHT010000004.1, forward strand.
TGCTCGCCCACACGGCGACGCGGCGCCCGTGCGCGAGGCTCTGGCGCAGCACCAGCGCGAAGTCCGGTCCCGGACTCGCGACCGCGAGCGCGTGCGCAACGACGATCGTGAGAAATTCAGGCCAGTAATTCATGAGCGACTTCCCAACTGTCAGTGCGAGGAGGGCGCGAAGCGCGCGACGAAGCGATTCCGCTGGATCGCCACGCCCAGCTGCGCCGGCCTCGCGATGACAAGACTGGTGATTCGGCGACCGCCGTCACGGAGCCGCACGCATGCCGCGAGTTTGGCGCCGCCAGGGACGGCGGCGCCCACCTTCAGGTTTCCCTCGCTCGCCGCACTCACTTGTGGTCCCACGGGAAGGAGACGGCGAGTTTCTGGAACTTCCAGATGCGCACCGGCTCGAACATTTTCCCCGGATTGCAGATGCCGCGCGGGTCGAGCGCGTGCTTCACGGCCTGCATCGCCTTCACCTGCGCGGGCGAGTGCTGGATGCGGAGGAACGGCGTTTTCGCGAGGCCGATGCCGTGTTCACCGGAGATCGCGCCGCCGAGCGCGACGACCGTTTCCATCAGCGTCTGCACGGCGTCCTCCGCGCGCTTCGCCTCGGCGGCGTCGGCGCGGTGATACATGATGTTCACGTGCAGGTTGCCGTCGGCGAGGTGGCCAAACGTCGGGATCGCCAGCCGCGAGCGGCGCTTCAGCTGCGCGAGGAAGCGCGCGAACTTCTCGTAACTGCGCATCGGCACGACGATGTCCTCGTTCAGCTTCGAGTCGCCCAGCTCGAACATCGCGCCCGAGCATTTGCGACGCACGGCCCACAGTTCCTCGGCCTCCTCGCGGCTCTTCGCCTCGCGGAAACCGAGCGCGTGTTCCTGCGCCCACGCGAGCACGGTGGCCTTCACGTCCTCGATCTCGGCGGCACCGCCGGCAAACTCTAGCAGGATCACCGGGCGGCCGGCCTGACCGGGAAAGATGGTGGTCTTCATCGCGCGCTCGGCGCACACGACGCTCTCGCGGTCGAGAAACTCGCAGATCGCGGGCATCACGCGTTGGCGGAAGAGCGCCTTCGCGGATTTCAGCGCGCTCACCTCGTCGGCGAACGACGTGAGCAGCGTCCAGCGCGCAGCGGGCTGCGGAAGGAGCTTCAGCACGGCGCCGGTCACGATGCCGAGCATGCCTTCGCTGCCGATCCAGAGATCGCGCAGGTTGAAGCCCGCGGAAAATTTCTTCGTTGCCGTGCCCCACTCCACGAACTCGCCCGTCGGCAGGAAGCCGCGCAGCGCCACGACGAAATCGCGCGTCACGCCGTATTTGCCGCCGTGCATGCCGCCGGCGTTGCAGGCGATGTTGCCGCCGATCGTGCAATAAGCCTTCGACGACGGATCGAGCGGGAAGAACCAGCCGAGCTTCGCCGCCGCTTCCTGGATCGCCTGCGTCGTCGCACCCGCTTGCGCGGTGGCGAGTCCGGCGTCGGCGTCGACGGTGACCTTCTTCAACGCGAGCATGTCCACGACCCAGCCGCCACGCACCGGCGCCGCGGAGCCCATGAGCGTCGTGCCGCGTCCGCGCACCGTCACCGGCACGCGATGTTTGTTGGCGAGTTCGAGGACGACGCCCACCTCGCGTTCGGCGCGAGGTTTGATCACGGCGGCCGGCATGAAGGAGACCTTGCTGCTGTCGAACGACGCGGCGAAGCGCCCCTTCTCCGACACATCGACGCGCGCGCCGAGGCGGCGTTTCAACTCACGGGTGGCAGCGGCGTAGTTCTCCTTCATGGGAGGCGAAGGGATACGCGTGCGCCGGCCGCCGCGCAAGCGCTCGCACCGTCACGTGGGGCGCTGTGCCGGTCAGCCCGCCTCGCCCTTCGCCAGCTCGATGGCGAGCGTGCGGCAGCCTTTGAGGTCGGTCTTGCCGGTGCCGAGCATCGGGATTTTGTCCACGCGACGGATGATGCGCGGCACCCAGAGGTTGGGCAGGCCAGCTTCGAGGAGCTTCGCCCGCACGTCCTCGGCGGAGACCTCCATCGTGGTCAGCAACACGAGCGCTTCGCCCTTCGTGGCGTCGGGGATGCCCGTGACGACCGCCGTCGGGCCCTCGTTCTGGTCCCAGCCGAAAAGCTCCGCGATGCGGGCCTCGACTGTGCCGTGCGGCACCATTTCGCCGCCGATCTTGGAGAAGCGCGAGAGTCGGCCCTCGATGTAGACGAAGCCGTCGTCGTCCATGCGCCCGAGGTCGCCGGTGACGAACCACTGCCCGGGTCGGATCGCGCCGGCGGTTTTTTCCGGATCCTTCAGGTAACCCGGGAAAACATTCGGGCCTTTCAGCCAAAGCATGCCGGTCGACTCCATCGGCAACTCGACGCCCGTATCCGGATCGACGATGCGCGCCGTCATGCCCGGCAGCAGACGTCCGACGGAGCCGGTGCGCTTGCCGTTCTGGTGTTCGGCAGTCGATGTCGTCACCGGCGGGTGGTGCTGGTTCACGCTCGCGACCGGCGTGGTCTCGGTGAGCCCGTAACCCTGGAGGACCTCGATATTGAACTGCTGGAGGAACGCCTCGTAGAGATCCATCGGGAGCTTCTCGGCGCCCGTGACAACGAGGTCGAGCGACGCGAGTTCCTCCTTCGTCGCCTTCTTGAGCAGCGGCCGCACGAACGTCGGCGCACCGACCAACACCGTCGCCTTTTCGTCGCGGATCGCCTCGACGATTTTGCGCGTTTCGAGCGGGCTCGGGAGGGTGACGACTCGGCAACCGCGCAGGATCGGATACCACACCGTGACGGTGAAACCGAAGGAGTGGAACACCGGCAGGCAGCCGATCAGCGTCGCCGTGTTGGGCAAAATCGAGAGCGAGGAAATCTGCGCGCAGTTCGAGAGGATGTTGCGGTGCGTGAGCACGACGCCCTTCGGCTCACCCGCGCTGCCGCTGGTGAACAACAGGCCGGCCTCCTCGTTGTCGCCGTAGCGCGGCAGCCCGAGCAGGTCGGCGATCCACTGGTTGGGCAGCACGTAGGCGGCGATGAGCCAGGGCAGGATCGCCTTCTTGCCGCCCATCGCCTCGATCGTCTTCTTGAAATCCCACGTGTCCTCGGGGAACGGGAAATTCGGGATCTTCGCCCGCATCGCGTCGGCGCTGATGACCGTTTTAATTTCGCCGATGCGCATCGCGGCCTCGACGGCGGCGCGACCGACGGTGAAGTTCAGGTTCACGGGCGTCTTGCCCGCGCAGGCAACGGCGAGATTCGCGATGTGCGCGCCCGCGCCCGGCGGCAACACGATGCCGACGCGCTTTTCGGGGACGTGCTTCCGGATGTGGCGCGAGAGCGCGGCGGCGACCGCGAGCAATTGCGCGGCCTTGACCGGCCGGCGCTCGGCCGTGCGGTCGACCACCTCGACGTGGTTCGGGCGCTTCGCGAGCGCGCGCACGCACTCGCGCGCGAGGTGGCGCTTGAGCGACGGACGCTCCTGGAAGGCCTGTTCGCCCAGATCGAGCAGCGCGCGGCGCGCCGTGCCGACCGAAATTTGGTCCGGCCCGATGCTTTCACCGAAAATCACGCACACGTGCGTCGGTTTCAGGCGGGGCGACTTCCAGAGGTATTTGTTGCCCGCGAAGGAATACACCGAGCCCCACAGCCCATCGATCACCGCCGGCACGACCGGCGCGTGCGCCTGGCGCGCGATGGTCTCGAAGCCGCGCTTCAGCTGCATGAGCTGGCCGGTGCGCGAGATCGCGCCCTCGGGGAAAACGCACACGAGTTCGCCGTCCTTGATCGCATCGACCGCCAGGCGGATGCCCTTCATCGGCTTGTCCGGCGCCACCGGAATGACCCCGGCCGCGCGGAACAGGTAGCGCACGACGCGGCTCTTCGCGAGGCCCGCGAACGCCACGAAGCGGATCGGCCGCGGCGAGGCGATCTGCAGCACGACGGCGTCGACGTAGCTCAGGTGGTTGCAGACGATCAGCGCGCCGCTCGAGGGCAGGTTCTCGCGCCCCCGCGCTTTCACGCGATAGAAGAACGGGCCGAAGAATCGCATCACCGTGCACACCGTCTGGTGCGGCAGGTGATACAGCGCATAGATCGTCATCAGCGCCGTCAGCACCGCGAGCACGAGGAACTGCGTGCGCGCCGAGAGCCGCAGCATGCCGTCCGTCGCGAGCAGCCAATAAACGCCCGAAGCCAGCAAACCAGCCGTGCTATCCAAGAGGCTCACGCCCGCCAGCACCCGGCCGCGGCGATGGTCGCCCGCGCTCTTTTGGATGAACGCGTAGAGCGGGACGAGAAACAGGCCGGACGCGTAGCCGGCACCGATGAGCAGCGTGATGTAGGGACTCAGCCAGAATTCGCGCCCGCTCAAGGCGAAGGACGCGGGCGGTTGCGAAATGCTCAACGCCGCGAGGCATCCCGCGAGCAGCAAGCCACCGATCGGCGCCAAGCCCATCTCGATGCCGCGCCGCGAGAACAGGCCCGCGAGCAGATTGCCGGTCATCGTGCCGACGCCGACCATCAGCATCATGAGGCCCTGCACCGCGCCGGTTTGCGGACCGCCGGCCTGATGTTCGAGCGCCACCTGCGGCACGAGCAGCGCGACGTAGCCGCCGACGCCGTAGAAGAAGCAGATGCCCAGCGTCGAACGCCACAGCGGCTTCTCGCGCCAGACCTCGGCAACATCCCGGAAGTGGCGGAACCAGAGCGACGGCGCGTAGGGTTCCTGCGACTGGGCCGGGGTCGGTGCCGCGAGTTGGAACGCGGCCCACGCGACGACCGAGAGCACGCCGAGCAGGATCGACACGTTCAGCGCGGCCGTCCAAGCGGCGCCCGTCGCCACCAGCCAGTGACTGAACAGCTGGCCGCCGGCCCAGAGGCCGACGAGGATGGCGGTGACGTTGGCCATCTCGGTGAGCCCGACCCAGCGAGAGAGTTTCTCCGGTCCCGCGTATTCGAGGATGATGCCGCGCTTCGCCGGGGCGAGGATCGCGGTCTGCACGGAAAGCAGGAAGAAGCAGCCCAGCGCCGCCGCGAGCGAGTGCGCCCAGCACGACGCGATCAACAGGACGACGACACCGACCTGCAGGACCAAGGCCGCGTTGAAGACGTCGCGCTTCGAAAAACGATCCGACAACCACCCGCACACCGGTCCGAACAGAACATACGGCGCCACCAACAAACCGCTGATCAGCGCCGTGGTCAGTTTCGCATCCCAGCCGGCGGTGCGCGCGAGCTGTTGCGAAAGCGAGATCAGCATCATCTTCGCCGCACAATCGTTGAAGGTGACCTGAGCCTGCGCGCCCATCAGGACGGCAAGCGAAACGCGGGGTGATTTCATGCTGGGGACGCCGAGAGCTGAGCGGTTGCGCGCGTCCCCGGCAAGCCTGAGCTCGCCGGAATGGTCAACCATGGGAGGGCTGCCAGAAGGGCGCATTCCTCCTCCGACCAGCGCTTGCGCCACGGCAGCCCCCGATCGAGCTCGCCGAGCATGATCGATCGTCCCGCTGCGCATCGAACAACGGATCTCGAGTGGTTTGGCATGGCGCTGCCCGCCGGGTTCTTAGCGTCGTTCTTTGCCTCGCCGCTTTTCGCGGTGCTTTTGGCGCTTTCACTCGGGGCCTTGGCGGCCGCGTGCTCCGCGGCTTGGCGGCGGGAACCCGTGGCGGCGTGGCTGGCGGTGCCGGCCGCAGGTGTTTTCGCGCTCGTCGCCGGCTCGTTTGTCCACGGTTTCGTCCGCCACCCCGACATGCGCCCGATGGCGCGGGTGCTGGAAGGCGGGGCAGAGGCACTGGCGGTCGTTTGTGCGAACGGGCAGTTGCCGTTCGAAGGGGCAGCACCACTCGCGCCGTGGTGGCACGTGGCGGTGGCTTGGGTCGTGTTCTCGATCGTGGGAATGTTCGTCTGCCGCCTCGACGCGAAGCGTAAGACGCCGTCCCCGTCCAACGCTTAGGCTCGCCGCTCTTTCCAACCGCGCAAATCCCGCGCGAGCGCGCCGAAGCCGTGGGGAAAATCGTTCTCGAGCCGGCGGACGTCGCCGCGGTGGCGGGAAACCTCCTCGACGGCGCGCTTGATTTCCCACGGCAGCGACGGGCGCGTCGTGCCGTAGACGCGGGCCTTCAGATCGCGGCGCGTGAACGTCGGCGCGCCGTTCTGCTGGCCTTTGATCCACGCCGCTTCGGTCACACCGTCGTCGCGACCGCACAGCAGCCACGCCTCGATGGCGGGCACGGCGACGCCGATCGCGCGCAACGGCGAGCGGCGGCCGTGCGCGGGCGGGAGGTTTTTCATCGTGCGCCGAAAGACTGCGCGCAGACGGCAGATGCGGCAGAGCGGATGATGATAGCCCGGAGTCTCATGCTCCGGCGTGTGCACCGGCGAGTCGTCGGAGTCGCACACCACGACGAGCCCAAGCGCATCGGTGTTGAAATGGAGATGTCGAAGGATCGGCGGCAGCACCTGCTCGACCGACGGCCAGCCGCGCGCGCGCAGCGACGGCGTGACCAGCGAGAAGGGTTCCGCGAGCACGTAACCCACGAGCACCTTCAACGCGGCCTCGTCGCCCGGCGATTCGCTGAGGATCGCGAGTCTCATGGACAGAGATGAGCCCACGAAACACACGAATCACACGAAAACCTTGGGCAGGACGTCGCGTTACGTCTGCGAAGCTGAAACGAGACTGCGACAGGGCGCACGCGAGACGAATTTTCTCCGAGCAAGTGCTTTCGTGTCATTTCGTGTGTTTCGTGGGCAAATTCCTCACGCTTCGTCCGGCGTGCCGCCGAGGATGCCGCTATACCAGAGATCGCCAAGGTTCGACTCGCTGAGCAACTCGCGCAGGTCATCGCGCGCCGAGAGCCGCTCGAAAGTCGCGGAGCGGCCGTGCTTGTTGGCGAGCACCACCTCGTCCGGATGATCCTTGAAAAGGTCGAGCAGGTAGGGCGAATGCGTCGTGGTGATCACCTGCACCGGCGCGCGCGTCTCGCCGAAGTCGTGCGGGTAACTCAACCGATAGAGGGCATCGCGAATCTCGCGCAGCATACGCGGGTGCACGCCGCGGTCGGCTTCCTCGAGGCAGACGACCGCCGGCGGCTCGGGGGCGAACGCCAGCGTCAGGATCGCGAGCAGGTAAAGCGTGCCTTGGGAGAGCGAGTCGGCGGGCACGGCGTCGCCGTTCACGCGCGCGAGCAACTCGACGCTGGCCGCATCGGGGTGGCGGAACTCGAGTCCTTTGAACTCGGGCACGATGCGCCGGAATTCCGTTTCGAGTCGCTCGAGCGTCTCGGGCGTGTGCTGGCGCCAGTCGGCGAGCACGGCGGCGAGGTTGCCGGCGTTGGAGGCGAGTTCGCGGCCCTCGTCGCGTTTGGCGGGCACGGCCATCGCGTAATGGTCGAGCAGGAACCCGCGCATCGTGAGCAGGCGCGCGCGAAGCTTTTCCCACAGCTGCTCGCCCGGATCGCCCGGCGGATGCTGCACCACCAGCGTGTCGCAGACGAGCTCGTCCGGGGCGCAAGCGGAGATGACACGCAGACCGTCGAATGGCGGAAGGAAACGGAACTCGATCTCCGGTCCTCCAGCCTGCGCGTGTTTGAGCTCGCGCGTGCGCGAGGCGGGCAGCGCGGCGAGCGTGCGGAGGCGGAGGAGCGCCTGGATGAGGCTCGTCTTGCCGGAGCCGTTGGGGCCGATGACGAGATTGAAGGGCTCCAAGCTGACCGTCGCCGAGCGCAGCGCCTTGAAGTTCTTGAAGTGGACCGAGGCGATCACGCTTGGAGCGTAGCCGGGCGATCGGCTTTCGCCAGTTCGGAGTGCGAAGGCTCGGCGGCGGACTGCGAGCTGGCCCGCGCGCGGTTCGCGGGCGGGCACGGTTTTGGGAGAGGCGCGAGCGAGCTCGCCGCCTACGGAAGACGCCGGTGAATCTTCAGTCACCGGCGTTGAGCGGGGCGGAGCCCTGCCCTACTCGGCGTGCACGACGACGAGGTCGCTCGCGTGCAGGGCGACCCAGACGCGTTCGCCGCGGCAGATGGATTCGTTGAGCGCGCTTTCGTTGGCGAGGAGCGCGTTCAGCTCGAGGCCGCCGTCGAGGTGGAGTTCGAGGTAATCGGTCGGGCCTTGGAAAACTTCCTCGTCGACCAACGCCGCGAACGCGTTGGCGGCGTCGGGGCGCGACTTCGACACGGCGACTTTCTCCGGGCGGATGGAGACGAGCAGCTTCTTGGCGCTCGCGGGCACGCCCGGAGCGGCGAGTTGCAGTTCGAGCCCGCACGCCAGACGCGCCGAGGTCACGGCGCCGAGAAGGTCGCGGCCGGTGATCGTGGCCTCGAGCAGGTTGGATTGCCCGAGGAAGTCCGCGACGAAGGCCGAAGCGGGATGATGATAGACGTCCACGACCGGACCGATCTGTTCGATGCGTCCGCCTTTCACGACGACGACGCGGTCGCTGAGCGTGAGCGCTTCCTCCTGGTCGTGTGTGACGAAGATGAAGGTCATGCCGAGCTGGCGCTGCAGGCGTTTCAACTCGAGCTGCATCGCGCGGCGGAGCTTGGCGTCGAGGGCGGAGAGCGGCTCGTCGAGGAGCAGCACCTTGGGCTGCGGCGCGATGGCACGCGCGAGCGCGACGCGCTGGCGCTGGCCGCCGGAGAGCTGGTGCGGCTTGCGATCGCCGAGCCCATCGAGGTCGACGAGGTCGATGGCTTCGGCCACGCGGCGCGCGATCTCATCGGCGGGCTTGCGCTCCATGCGGAGGCCGAAGGCGATGTTCTCCGCCACGGTGAGGTGCGGGAAGAGCGCGTAGCTTTGGAAAACCTGGTTCACCGGCCGGCGATAGGGCGGCAGCGTCGTGACATCCACGCCGTCGATGAGCACGGCGCCGTCATCCGGCGTCTCGAAGCCCGCGATCATGCGCAGCATGGTCGTCTTGCCGCAGCCCGATGGTCCGAGCAGCGTGAGAAATTCGCCGGACTCGACCCGCAGATCGACCTGATTGACGACCGTCACGGTGCCGAAGCTCTTGGTCACGCCCCGCAGTTCGACGCTGGCGCTCATGAGGCGGCCTCCGTCGAGCGGTCACGTTGGAGCAGCCAGTAGGCGAGCGCAAAGAGCAGCAGGAACACGACGCCGAGCGCCGCGCCGAAGGGCCAGTCGCGCGCCTGCGTGAACTGGTTCTGGATGACGTTGCCGATGAGCGGGGTCTTGGCGCCGCCCATGAGGTCGGTGATGGCGAACATGCCGATCGCCGGCACGAACACGAGCAGCGTGCCCGCCGCGATGCCCGGTGCGGTGAGCGGGATGATGACCTTGGAAAACACGCGCAGGGGACCGGCGCCGAGATCGTGCGCGGCCTCGATGAGATCGCCGGGCAGTTTTTCGGCGCTGGTGTAGATCGGCAGGATCATGAAAGGCAGGTAGGCGTAGACGAGGCCGATGACGACGGCGGTCGGCGTGTAGAGCAAATCGAGCGGTCCGAGCCCGAGCGGCAGGAGGCGCAGCAGGCCGTTGAGCAGGCCTTCCTGCTTGAGGATGGTGATCCACGCGTAGGTGCGCACGAGGAAGCTCGTCCAGAACGGGATCATCACGAGGAGAATCAGCCGCTGCCGCCAAGCCTCACGCGCGCGCGCAATCGTCCACGCCACGGGAAAGCCGACCACCGCGCAAATCGCGGTCGTGAGCGCCGCGTAGCCGATCGAACGCACGAACACGCGCATATACACCGGCTCGGCGACGCGGTGGTAGTTTTCCCAAGTGAACGAGAACACGATGCGCCCGAGTTCGTCGCGCTCGCAGAAGCTATAGACGATGAGGATCGCGGTGGGCACCACCACGAAGGCCGCCAGCCACACGAGCATCGGCGAGAGCAACAGCCACGCGAGCCAGCCGGGACGGCGCTGGCTCGACGGGGTGGAAGTTGCGGCGGGCAGGAAGGCCAAGGACGGAGCGTTATCGGCTCTTCAGGTCGGTCACGAGGCGATCGATCTCGCCGGCGGCCTTGCCGATGTCGCGGAAGGACTCGAGCCTCAGCGCACCGTTCGGGTAGCTGGCGTAGTTCGCGAGTTCGTCGGCGCTGAGCAGCTTGCGGGCACCCGCGTTCGGGTTCGTATAGGGGAATTTCTCGGAGATGAGCTTCGAGACTTCGGGGCGGAGGATGTAGTTGATGAATTTGTGCGCGGCGGCCTTGTGCGGCGCGGTGGCGGGGATCGCGAGAACGTCGAGCCATTGGTGCGCGCCCTCGGACGGGAGCACGTATTTGAACTTCTTGTTCTCCTTCCAGAGAATGGCGGCCTCACCGCTCCAGACCACGCCGAGGTCGACGTCGCCGTTGAGCAGCGCGGTCTTCGGGCTGTCGGAGTCGTAGAGTTTGATCAGCTTCACCCATTCGGCGACGACGGGGCGGGCCTTCTCGAGCGCGGCGGCGTCGATCTGGTTGACGGGCAGGCCGAGCGTGTTGAGGGCCCAGCTGACGATCTCGCGCGTGTCGTTGAGGACGACGATGCGGTCCTTGAACTTGGGTTGGAAGACGTCCTTGTATCCTTTGATGTCGTCTTTCACGACCTCGGTGTTGACGACGATGCCGACGGTGCCGGCCATGTAGGGCACGGTGAACTGGTTCTTCGGATCGTGCGCGCGGCCGATGAAGTCCGCCGCGATGTTCTTCCGGTTGGGCACGAGGTCGGCGTCGATCGGCGCGAGGAGTTTCTGGCGAATGAGCACCTCGGCGGTGTAGTCGGACGGCTGGATGAGATCGTAGGCGGCGCCGCCGGCGACGAGCTTGGCGAGCATTTCCTCGTTCGAGGCGTAGGTCTCGAAGTTCACGGCGATGCCGGTCTCCTTCGTGAAGCCGTCGATGACTTCCTGCGGGACGTATTCGGACCAGCCGAAGAGGTTGATCTCCTCCTTGGCGGAGGCGAAGAGCGCGGCGGCAGAAGCCGCGCCGAGGACGAGTGCGCTGCGGATCAATTTCATGAGGGTTGGGAGGAAGGGGCCGAAGAGCCGCGGCCCAGGCGGCGCAGATAATGGGAGAATACCACGACCGTAATCGTGACGAGCACGAACAGTGCCGAGAGCGCGTTCAGCATCGGATTGAGGCCGACCTTGGCCATGCCGAAGACGCGAACGGGCAACGTCGCGGACGAAGCGCTCGTGGTGAAGAAGGTCACGATCAGCTCGTCGAGCGAGAGCGTGAAGGCCATCAACGCACCCGCGATGATGGCGGGACGCAGGCTCGGCAGGATCACGAGCCAGAACGCCTGCAACGGCGTCGCGCCGAGATCGAGCGCGGCCTCCTCGAGCGCCGGGTCGAGGTCGTGGAGGCGCGCCTGCACCGCCACGAGCACGAACGGGAAACAGAAAGTGACGTGCGCGATGATGACCGTCGTGAAACCGAGCGAGAGATCCACGGCCGCGAAAAGGATGAGCAGGCTGATGCCCATCAGCACTTCCGGCACGACCATCGGGATGGTGAAAAGCGTCTGCACGGCCCGTGCGCCGTGGTAGCGGTAGCGATGCAGCAGCCACGCGCCGAGCGTGCCGAGCACGACGGAAAACACGGTCGTCGCCGCCGCGATGACGAGGCTGTTGTAGGCCGCGCGCATGAGCGGCGCGTTGTCGAACAGTTGGACGAACCAGCGAAACGTGAAGCCGGTCCACACGACGTTCAGCCGCGAATCGTTGAACGAATAGGCGACGAGCACGAGGATCGGCACGTAGAGAAACGCGAACACCAGCGCGGTCCATCCGCGCAGGAACCACTCCATCGCCCGCAGGCCGGTGAAAGAAGAACGGGTTGGCTTCGCTGCCGCCATTTCGGTCCGCAGTGTGGTGCGCTGTTCGGCCGCGATGCAACAGGCGAGTTGCGGGCGCGCGGCGGCAGCGAAGGCTTCGACGAAGCGCGCAGCCGGCCGCCGCGCCCTGCCCCATCGCAAAACAAAGAGGGCCATCGCGCGTGCGACGGCCCTCGGTCAGGGGTGTTTCAGCAACCGCGGGCGATCAGTGGTGCGCGTGAGCGGAATTACCGGCGGCGCGGGCCTTCTGGTATTCCTCGACGTGCTTCTTCTCCTGATCCGGCGGCATCTCCTCGTAGTGGCTGAACTTCTCGGCGTGCATGCCGCGACCGCCGGTGAGCGAGCGCAGCACGGTGCCGTAGTGGTAGAGCTGCGCGGCGGGAACGGTGGCCTTCACGATCTGCAGCCGGCCGGCGACGTCCATGCCGAGGATGCGACCGCGGCGGCCGGAAAGATCGCCGACCACGCGGCCGACAAACTCCTCGGGCACCTTGATCTCCAACTCATGGATCGGCTCGAGCAACACCGGACGCGCCTGCGCGAATGCCTCGCGGAACGCGAAGTAGCCCGCGATCTGGAATGCGATATCCTTCGAGTCCACGGGGTGCATCTTGCCGCCGTAGAAGTCGATCTTCACGTCGGTCACGCGATAGCCCGCGTGGACGCCCTCGCCCGCGGCGGTCTTCAGGCCTTTTTCGACGGAGGGAACGAAGACGCGATCGACATCCTGGCCGACGAGCGACTCCTCGAACTTGATGCCGCTGTCGCGCTCGCCCGGCTCGATGCGGAGCCACACCTCGGCGAACTGGCCGGCGCCGCCGGTCTGCTTCTTGTGCCGATAGCGCGCCTCGCCTTTGCCGCGGATGGTCTCGCGGTAGCGGATCTTCGGCGGCTCGAGCGACACGTCGACCTTGTAGCGGCGCTTCAGGCGCTCGAAGAGCACTTCGAGGTGCAGCTCGCCCTGCGCCGAGATGATGAACTGGTGCAGCTCGGGATCGGTGTGATACTCGAAGGCGCGATCTTCCTCGTGCAACGCGGCCAGTCCGGCGGCGAGTTTCTCTTCGTCGCCCGGCGAGTTGAGTTTCAGCGCGGCCTGCGTGTAGGGTGTCGGATAAGTCACCTTCGGCAGCGCGACGGCGTGACGGAGGTCGCACAGCGTGTTGCCGGTGTGCGTGTCCTTGAGTTTGACGGCGGCGCCGATGTCGCCGGCGTGCAACGCGTCGACCGGCGTGCGGTTCTTGCCGTTGAGTCGGTAGAGCTGGCCGATGCGCTCGCCGATGCGGCGCTCGCTGTTGTGCAGGTCCTGGCCGTGCGAGATCGTGCCGGAATAGACGCGGAAGATCGAGAGATCGCCGCTCTGCGGATCGGTGAGGGTCTTGAAGACGTAGGCGACGGGCTCGGTGCCATCGAGGCGCACGAGGCAGGGCGAACCGGTGTTGGTCGCGACCGCGCCGACGGTTTGCCGGTCGTCGGGCGAGGAGCCGTATTTCGCGATGAAGTCCATCAGGCGCGCGACGCCGACATTGGTCTCGGCGGACGTGACGAGCAGCGGAATGAAGGTCTGCTTCTGGATCGCGGGATGGATGCCGGTGCGCAGCACCTCCTCGGAGAGGCCGCCGTCGTTGAAGAATTTCTCGAGGAGCGTGTCGTCGCTCTCGGCGATGTGCTCGATCAGCTCCTTGTGCAGGGTGTCGACCTTCTGCTTCCAGTCGCCGGTCGCGGGCACTTCGGTGTATTTGCCGGACTTGTCGGTGGCGTAGCTGACGACCTCGTCGCGCAGGACATCCAGCACTTGGTGGAAGCCCGGGCCCGGGTCCATCGGCACCTGCATCGGGAACACCGCCTGGCCGAAGTGCTCGCGGATTTCGCTGAGGATGGTGTCGAAGTCGTATTTCTCCTTGTCGAAACCGTTGACGACGATGATGCGCGGGATGCCGAACTGGCCGGCGTAGTCCCACATGAGGTCCGCGCCGACGCCGACGCCGGTGCCGGCATTGACGACGAGCAGCGCGAAGTCGGAAACGTGCAGCGCGTGGATCGCCTCGCCGGCGAAGTCGAGGTATCCGGGCGTGTCGATGAAATTGAAACGCCGCCCCTGCCATTCGCAGTTGAGCGGCGTGCCGTGAATCGAGATGTGCCGCTGTTGTTCGCCCACGTGGTAGTCGGACACCGTGGTGCCTGCAGCCACGCTGCCGAGCCGTTGAATCGCACCGCCGCAGAGCAGCATGGCTTCGGCAAGAGTCGTCTTGCCGGCTGTAGCATGCCCCACGATGGCGAAGTTCCTGATGTCTCCAGGACGAGTGCCATTCATAGAGTTGGGTCTCCTTTTTTTGAGGCCGACCCGGGCGGGTCGCGCCGTTGGGTTTGGGGACTTGCAGCCTACCCGGAATGTTCGCCGGGTAAAGCGGCAACCCGCCGCACAATTTGGCGGGACGTGCGCGCGGATTTACCGGGCAGTTCGGGATTGAATGACCGCCGCTTGGGGCGTTGAAAGTTCGCGGGCCACCGAACGCTCTCCGGAAAAGCAAGAGCATCAATCCTGTTCGTCCGATTCATCCATGCTCCTCAATTTCGCCCTCGTCTTTCTGATTTTCGGCGCCGGCAAAAAGAAAATGAACCGCTACCTCGCCGCGGCAATCTACGGCGCGATCAAAGGCGGCCTTGGGTTTTTCGTCACCAGCAGCGTGGTGGTCGGGCTGGTCAACGGCGCGATCTATGGTGCGCTCGCGGCGGCGTTGATGTTGCTGCTTGCGCGAATCGACACCAAGGAGGCCACGGAGAACACGATCAGCGACTACTCGCTGAAGCGGAAATCATCCTTCAAGTGGGAATACGTTCCGCTCTCGGCAATCGTCGTCTTCCTCCTTTTCGGAGAGATGCTAGTCAGCCTTTTTGTCGCAGCACCGCAGGCTTAATTGAGGAAGTCCGACAGCTTCGACTGCGCGAGCTTGATGAAGAACTGGCTGGGGTCGGGTTTGCTCAGCGTGCCGCCGATCGTGCCGATGTCCTTCATCTTCGAATAGCCGAGATCGTCCTTCGTGCCGTCGAGCACCCGCATCTTGCCGAGCAGCTGCTCGACCTTGCCGCGAGCGGCGAGCGAGTAACTCACCGTGAGCGGCTGGTCGAGGAGCGGCTTGCCGGCGACGTGCGTGATGCTGCCTTTGCCGATGAGGCGGACTTCCGGGGAAAGCAGCGCGAGTTCGTCGAGGCGCAGGTTCAGCGCGTCATCGCGGGTGGCGCGAATCGAGAGCTGGTCGAACTGGATCTCACCGAGCGACTGCGCGAGCTGGTCGACCTGGTAGGACTGGCCGGCGACCTTTTCCGCGACGCCTTTGACCTTGTCGCCGCCGAAGAGCGAGCCGAGCGCCGCGACGGCGTCGACGGCCTTGGTGGCGACGGAGACCTTTTCGCTGGTGCGCTTCAGGCCGCGGAAAATGCCCTGGCGGCTCGTGAGCTGGAACTGTCCACGCGTGCGCTCGATGGTCTGATCGAGATTCGCGCCATCGCCACTGAAACCGCCGGCGACCGTCACGATGCCCTCCAGCGTCGGCGGCTTGCTCGGGTCGAACGCCTTCAGCGCCGCGCCCGCGTCGAAATTCGTGAGCGAGAAATTGCCCGTCAGGCGATACGGCACCGCGCCACCGTTGAAGCGCAAGTCGGCGCGCGCGCCGAGGCGGCTCTTTTCGTTGATGATGCCCTGGAGCTGCTGCACCGCGGCGCGCTGTCCGTCGATCACGACAAAGCCACTGAGGCCGGTCATCGCCCAATCCTTGCCGCGAGTGATGGACTTCACGTCGAGAGTGAGTTCACCCCGCACACCGCGCCAGAACGGACGCGCATCCGGCTCGATAGGGCGCGCCGCGACCTGAGTCGATGGCCGCGCTTCAGGCGCAGCGGCAGCCTGAACCGGCGCACCGGCCAGAGCGGCCAGCGCAACGAGGTCCGCCAGCTCGAGATGTTCGCCGGCGATTTTCGCATCGAACAGCATGCCGTCCGGCCGGCGCACGGCGTCGACGGTGAGCGAGATATCCGAACGCTGTCCCATGCGATCCAGCAAGACGGGCGCCTCGAGCGACAAGCGGCCGTCCGGTGCGCGTGCGGCGCGGAAGTTGAGGTTCGCGACTGGGAGCGGCTGATTCCCGTCGCGGAGGACGAGATTGTTCAGTGTCGTCCGGCCCTCGAGCTGGATGGTTTTGCCGACGACTGCGCCGCGGATTTCGCCGCTCGCCCGGCCGGTCGCCAACACTTGGGCCGCCGCGAAAGCGGGCTGCGTGGCCAGCGTGGCCAGATCGGTGTTGAAGGTGAGCGTCGAGCGAATGCCTTCCTGCTCGGTCGCCTTCACTTCGGCGGCGGTCGTGAGCCAGACGGTCTTGTCGCGGTTGGAGAAAGTCGTTTCGCCGGTCGCGACTTTCCAATCGCCCATGCCCGCGAATTCCGCGGAGGGCGAAGTCACGACGGAGATGCGATCGAGGTGCGGCTGCTTGGTCTCGCCCAGCACGGTGAGATCGCGCAATTGCACCGGCGCGACCGTGAGAACCGCGACGCGGCCGGCGCTGGCGGTGACCTTGAACTCGCTCGCCAACAACTGTCCGCGCAACGGAAGCACGGCTTGCACGAACGGCAACGCGGCGAAGTCCATGGCGCCGATCTTCAACCGCGCCACCTCGACGGCGCCGGGGCCCGCCGTGCGCAATTGCAGCGTCTTGAGGTCGATCGTGGTCGCTTGCACCGACGCCGCGGAGAGGAGGGAGCGATCGGCGCCATCGGCGAGCGCGGCGTGAAAGCTGCGGAGGTCGACCTGTTGCGGACTCAGCGTCGCGTCGACGTCGCCCTGCAGCTTCACGTGCCCGACCGGAACGAAGGTCTCGAGCAACCGCGGGAGATCGGCCGCAAACTTGCCGCGGACGGTGAGAGCGCTGGTCGCTGGGGCGGGCATTTCGACTTCGGCTTCGCCCGTGATGGAATCGCCAGCCGGCGTGCGCACGGAAAGCTCGCGCATCGCGGCGGTCACCCGCGTCGGCGCGACCGAGGCGGAAGTCTGCACGGAAATCGCGGCGCGATCGATCAGGCGGCGACCCGCCTGCACGATGGTCAGGGAATCGATCTGCAGGGGCATGGTCGGACGCAGCTGCATTTCGCCCCCCTGCCCTTCCAGCGTCCACTCGCCGCGAATGGATCCGCCGGAAACATCGATGCCGGTAACAAAGGGGCGCACCCAGGCGAGCGGCAGCTGCTGCACGGAAAGTTTCGCGAGCGGCCCGGAGCCCGGCGCGGCGATCTGCGGCGCACGCTGGCCGAAATTCACGGCGATGGGGCGCGTCGTCTCCACGGCCAACACCGGCTGGTCGCCGGTCACGCGGAGCTGAAGTCGGTTCAGGCGGGCGGAATCGCGCTCCATCGCAAGATCGAATTCCGTCTGGAGATTCACGGCCCCGATCGCGCGAAGCGTGGGATCCAGCGTTTCGAGGGCAGCGGCGTTGCCGGCAAGTTCGCCTTGGAGGGTCGCGGCGCGCGTCGCCGCATTGAAGGCGAAACGGCCGGAGCCGTTCGCTTCGAATTTGGGCAGCGGACGCCCGAGGAAGAACGGTTCCACTTGGGCCGTAGTCGCGTGCAACTCCCAAGTGCCCGTCGCTTCCAAGGTCCCGGCGGGGATCGCCGCGGCGATTCTGACCACGTTGGCGGACTTGCCCGCCTGCTGGGTGTCGAGCGCGAGCGTCAGGTTCTCCTTGCCGCCGTCGGACTCCATCCCGGCGGCGAGCTTGAGTTGGTGACCTTCGGAAAACTGCGGGCCCTCGGCGTCGAGCGCGAGCGTGAGGCTGGCGCGGTCGAAGGCGCGATCGACGGTCTCGCGCACCGTGAGACGCCCGTCGACGCGCAGAGCGGTGACGGTTGCAGCGGGCGTGGCGTCGACGATCTTGGCCTTGAGCAGCAGCGAGCCTTCCTGCGCGGGCGCGATGCCGCCGCCATTGAGTTGAAAATCCACCGTCAGCGGCGCGCGGCCCGGTCCGCCGGCGAGAGTCGCGCGGCCGGCGACCTGCACGTCGCCGATTTGAAGCGTGTAAGGAAGTTGGACGCGCCCGATGGCGCCGGGCGCAGCGGCCGGCGCGCCCGCGGCTTGCTGAGTGCGGGAGGGCGACAGCTTCGTGGCGTCGATCGCGATGCCAGTCGCGACGAGGCGGTCCACCTGCACGTGTTTGCGCATGAGGAACTGCCAGGCGGAGAACTCCGCTTCAGCGCGCTCGACCGTGACGACGATGCCTTGCTGCTCGAAGCGCACCCCCGTCAGCCGCGCACTGGACGGGCCGGCGGAGAGCGACGCAAAGTCGAGCTTCAGCTCCGGATGCCCTGCGAGCGCGCGCCGCACAGCCCACTGCTGCACGGCAGGCACGAGCGCGACACCGATGGCGAGAACCACCAGAGCGAGGAGAATAGCGAATGTGACGAGTAGCGGGCGAACCAGCTTCATGGAGCCAGTCGTTACGACAAACTAAGTGGCAGGAGGTTGCGAAAGATTTTGACGAAAAAAGAGCCGCGACGGACGGACCGCGCGGCTCGGCAAGTGGCGCAGACTTTTAGCGTGCTGCGAACAAGGCAGGCTGGAAGCCTGCGCTACGAAAACACTCAGCGGCCGGCGACCAGTTCGTCGGGCAGGCCCATCGCGCGACGGACGTTGGCCGAGGCGACGTTGAAGCTGTAGAACGCTTGGAGCTGGTTGAGGCGCGCGGTCGTCAGGTCGTTGCGCGCGGTGAGCACGTCGAGCTGCGTCGCAGTGCCGGCGGCGTAACGCGCGTCGGCGAGGCGGACGGCCTCCTCGGCTTGTTCGACGACTTTCTTGGACGCTTCGGCCAGCTCGGTGGCCTCCTGCAAGGAGGAGAGCGCGCGGCGGACGTCGACGGAGACGGAGAGTTCGGCCTCGTTGAGAGAAAGGCGGGCCTGCTCGAGGGCGGACTCGGCCTGCACGACGCGACCGCGGGTGGCGCGGCCGTCGAAGATATCCCACGTCGACTGCACGCCCACGGTCACGCCATCGCGCGAGGCGGCGAAGTCGGAATAGCCCGGGCGCTTGCGCCAGTCGTAGGCGGCGTAGAGCGAGACGTCCGGGTAGTAGTTGGCGCGACGCGCGACAACGCCCTGCTCGGCGACTTCCTCGAGTTTTTTCAGGCGCAGGAGGTCGGGGCGGCGTTCGCGGGCGGTGGCGAGGGCGGAGGTGAGTTCGTAGCTGACCGGCGAGAACTCGAGCTTGCCGACGAACTCGGGGATCTTGGCGACGTTGGCGCCATCCGACGTAACGAAGCCGAGGGACTGACGCAGGTCGTCGATGGCGAGACGGTAGGCGTTGCGCGTGGTGATGAGAGGCGGTTGGGCGTTGGCAACGGCGACCTCGGCGCGAAGGACTTCGAAGTTCGAGACGGTGCCGGCCTCGAAACGATTCTTTACATCCTGCAGCTGACGGCGGAGGAGTTCGACGTTCTGTTCCTGAACCTTGATCCGCTCGCGGGTGACGAGGACGTTGTAGAACTTCGTGCGCACATCGAGCATCGCCGCGTCGATCACGGACTGGAGCGCGAGCGTGGCGGCCTCGAGCGCGAGGCGCTGGGCCTTCACGGTCGCCTGCACACCGCCGCCGGCGTAGACGATCTGGCGGGCGGTGATGTTGACGGACCAGGAGCGGTCGTCGCCGGTCGAGGAGATTTGCTGCGCGTAGCCGGAATAGCCGGCGGAGCTCGTGACGTTCGGGATCTGCTGGGCGCGGACCTCGACGACGATGCCCTCCTGCTGGCGGATGCGCTCCTTCGCCTGGCGGATGGCGAAGTTGTTATCGAGCGCGAATGACAGCGCGTAATTCAGCGTCAGCTCGTCCGGGACCATGTAGGACGGGTCGGCTTTGCCGTCGGGCTTGAAGGGCGTCGCGGGCATTTCCGCGCGGAGCGGTTGCGCGAGCGCCAGCACGGCGAGGGCAGCGAGGGAGGACGAAACCAGTTTCATGGGAGGGAGGAAGGTTACTTGGCGGGGACGGCAACGCCAGCCTCGGGTGTGACAACCGGAGCGGCGTCACGGGCGCGGGCTTTGGCTTGGTCTTTGGCGATGAGCATATAGAAGGCGGGCACGACAAACAGCGTGAACACCGTGCCGACGGCCATGCCGACGACGAGCACCCAGCCGATGGAATTACGCGAGGCGGCGCCGGGGCCCTTGACGAAGATGAGCATCAAGTGACCAAACACCGTCGCGGCCGACGTCATGAGCACGGGGCGCAGGCGGGTCGCGGCGGCGCGGCGGATGGCTTCGGCCTTGGCGATGCCCTCCTCCTGCAGCGTGTTCGCGAACTCGACGATCAGGATGCCGTTCTTGGCGATCAGGCCGACGAGCGTGATGAGGCCGATCTGCGAATAGATGTTCAGCGAGGTCTTCCAGAGGAAGATCGGGAGCATCGCGCCGAAGAACGCCAGCGGCACGGAGCCGAGCAGGATGATGAACGGATCGCGGAAGCTGTTAAACTGCGCCGCGAGCACGAGGAAGATGAGCACGAGCGCGAGCACGGCGGCCTTCCACAGCGCTTCGCCTTCGGTGCGGAGCTGGCGGGACTGGCCGGCGTAATCGATCGAATAACCCGGCGGCAGGATCTCCGCGGCCTTGGCTTCGAGCTTCTTGAGCGCGGCATCCGGGCTCGGGCCGACACCGGAGATCTTCACGGAGTTGAGCTGCTGGAAGCGATTGAGCGCGCGCGGCTGCACCGTGTGCTCGAGCGTGGCGATGGTGGACAGCGGAATGAGCTGACCGCCCGGACCGCGCACATGGTAGTCGAGCAGCTGCTCGGCGTTGAGGCGCTCGCCGCGCTCGACTTGCGGGATGACGCGGTAGCTGCGGCCGTCGTTGACGAAGCGGTTGACGTAGCCGCCGCCGAGCATGGAGCCGAGGTCGCGGGCGACGTCGGACAGCGTCAGGCCCATGGAGGCGACCTTGTCCTTGTCGATCACGACCTCGACCTGCGGCAGGTCGAACTTCAGGTCGGAATCGGCGAAGTAGAACGTCGGCGCGGCATTGGGATCGTTGGCCTCGGTGTTCGCGTAAAGGAGGAGTTGGTTGGCGTATTCGAGCATCTCCTTGTGGTCCGCAGTGGAGCGGATGACGAACTCGATGGGCAGCGAGCCGCCGGAGGGCAACGGTTCGGGCGTCGTGATGACGACGTTCATGCCGGGAATGGCGGCCGCGGGAGCCTGCAACGCCTGCTCGATCGCCAGCGAGCTGCGCTGGCGCTCAGACCACGGCTTCAGGATGATGCCAGCGAAGCCGAAGTTCGCGCCGGTGATCTGGAAGGACTGCGAATACTCGGGCACGCTCTCGAACATCTTCTGGACCTCTTTCGCGAAGATGGAGTTGTGGTCGAGCGTGGCCGTGGGCGACGGGAGCAGGATGCTGAACACGACGCCTTGGTCCTCCTTCGGAGCGAGCTCGCGCTGCGCGAACATGAAGAATACCGGGAGCAGCGCGGTCAGCAGCACCGCGACAGTGAGCGTGACGGGAACCCAGCCGAGGCTGGCTCCGACGAGCTTGTCGTAGCGGTTGCGCAGGCGGTCGAAGAGATGGTTGATCGTGCCGGTGAGGCCTTTCTCCTCGGCGTCATGGCCTTGGAGGAGGTAGGCGCTGAGCATCGGCGACAGCGTGAGGGCGACGAAACCCGACACCATGACCGCGCCGGCGAGCGTGAAGGCGAATTCGCGGAAGAGCGCGCCAGTCAGGCCGCCTTGGAAACCGATCGGGGCGTAAACGGCGGCCAGCGTAATCGTCATCGAGATGACGGGGCCGACGAGTTCGCGTGCGCCGAGGATGGCGGCGTCGATGGGCGTTTTGCCGTCGCGGATGTGGCGCTCGATGTTCTCGACGACGACGATGGCGTCGTCGACGACGATACCGACCGCGAGCACGATCGCGAGGAGCGTGAGCAGGTTGATCGTGAAGCCCAGCGCCATCATCAGGAACAGCGCTCCGATCAGCGAGAGCGGCATCGCGACGAGCGGGATGAGCACCGAGCGGAACGAGCCCATGAAGAGGAAGATCACGATGGCAACGATCGCGAGCGTCTCGGAGAGCGTCTTGAGGATCTCGCTCAGCGCGTCGTCGATGTATTTCGTGGAGTCGTAAGCGATCGAAGCCTTGAGGCCGGCGGGCAGGGCGCGCTCGATTTCGGGCATGGCCTCGCGGACGCGCTTGATGACTTCAACCGTGCTCTCGGTGGGGAGAATCCAGACGCCCATGAAGGTGGCGGTCTGGCCGCCGAAGCGGACTTCGGAGTCGTAGCTCTCGGCGCCGAGAACGACGTCGGCGACGTCGGCGAGGCGGACGATGGAGCCGTTCTGTTCGGCGACGACGAGTTTCTTGAATTCCTCGACGTTCTTCAGATCGGTGTTCGCGACGAGGGAGACGGAGAGCATCGAGCCCTTGGTGGAGCCGACGGCCGCGAGCGCGTTGTTCGCCGCGAGCGCGGTGCGGACCTGCGCGGGGCTGAGGTTGCGCGCGGCGAGCTCGTCGGGCTTGAGCCAGATGCGCATGGCGAAGACGCGGCCGCCGAGGATGTCGGCTTTTTGCACGCCCTTCACCGCGGAGAGGCGCGGCTGCACCATGCGGCTGAGGTAGTCGGTGATCTGGTTCTGATCGAGGGTGTCGGAGTAGAAGCTCAGATACATCGACGCGAACTGGTTGTCGGCGGTCTCGACGCTGATCGTGGGCGATTCGGACTCGGGCGGGAGTTCGTTGCGCACCTGGTCGATCTTGGCGCTGATCTGCGCGAGTGCGGCGTTGGTGTCGTAGTTGAGGCGCAGGTAGACCTTGATGGTGCTGAGGCCGGCGGCGGACTGCGACTCCATGTAATTGATGCCGTCGACCTGCGCGATGACGCGCTCGAGCTGCGTGGTGATGTAGCCACGCACGGTGTCGGCGCTGGCACCGAAGTAGACCGTGGTGACATTGACGACCGCGCTGTCGCTGCGCGGGTATTGGCGGGTGTTCAGCTGGAAGTAGGCCACCACGCCGAGGACGAGGATGACGATGTTGACCACGAGCGCGATGACGGGCTTGCGGACGAACAGGTCGGTGAAACTTTTCGAGAGCATGTGAAGGAGGAGAGGTTGCGTGGGAGCCGCGCGGCGGCGGCGCGGCGAGCAGGCGCGGGTCTGCTCAGGTGTTTTCCGGCTTCGGGCTCGCGCTGTTCGAGGGCTGGACGGCGTTGTTGACCTGCACGGGCATGCCGTTGCGGAGCTTGAACACGCCGGCGGAGACGACGACGTCCCCCGGCTTGACGCCGGAGACGGCGACGAGGTCGCCGCGAGTCACGCCGAGCTGCACGAACTGCTGGCGAACACCGACGAATTCCTTGCCGTCCTTGCCCTTCAATTTCTCGACGACGAACACGGAATTGCCGTAGGAGGCGTAGGAGATCGCGGTGGCGGGGACGACGACGAGTTGGTTGGACTCGGGCAGCTGAACTTCGATGCGCGCGAACATGCCGGCGCGGAGCTTCTCGTCGGGGTTGGCGAGCGTGGCCTGCACGGCAATGTTGCGCGTGGCGGCGTCGACCTCGGAATTGATGGCGGTGATCTTGCCGTCGAAGGGACGGGCAAAGGCGTCGATCTTCACCTGCACGGTCTGGCCGAGCGCGATATTGGGGATCTCACGCTGCGGGACGTTGAAGTTGGCGTAGATCGGGTCGAGCTTCTGCAGCGGCAGGAGCGCGCGGCCGCGCGCGACGAATTGTCCGAGATTGACGAGGCGGATGCCGACGCGGCCGTCGAACGGCGCGCGCACGTGCTTCTTGGCGATCTGCGCTTCGAGCGCGGCGACGTCGGCCTGCGCGGAGCGCGCGGAGGCTTCGGCGGCGTCGTATTCGGACTTGGAGGTGGCCTGCTGGCCCCAGAGTTCCTTGGCGCGCGCGAGATTGACCTGCGCGAGGCTGGCGCGGGCTTCGGCGGATTTCAACTGGGCGACCTCCACGGTGGTATCGAGTTCGACAAGCAGGTCGCCGGACTTGACCGCGGTGCCGCTCTCAGCGGCGATGCGCACGATGGTGCCGTCGGCGTCGGCGCTGATCGTCACGCCTTCAACGGGGGCCAGCGTGGCGATGGCGCTGAGTGACGGATGCCACTCGACCGCCTGGGCCTCGACGGTGGCGACGGACGAAGGGGGCTGCGAATGGTCCTGGGAGGACATTTCCTTAATCTGGGCCGCCTTGACGACGACGAGCAGCGCGACGACTGCCGCGAAGCCGGAGAGAGCGATGACGAACTTCTTGATCATGGGAGGACGAGCGTGGGACGGTTGGGTGAAAGGGGGTTCAGGCGGTTTTCTGGGCCGGGACATCCGACCGGGGCGAGACCTGTTGCTGGATCTTCCCCAATAGACGAACGAGGGTCTTGCGTTCGGACTCGGTGAGGGCGCCCATCACCTCGCTGGCCCCGCGAAAATGGATGGGGAGAAACTTGGTCAGGAAATTCTCGGCCTTCCGCGTCAGCCGAACGAACAGCATGCGGCGATCACTTGGATCGGGCTCGCGCACGACGTAGCCGTCGCGTTCGAGCGTGTCGATCAGGCCGGTCATCGTGGCGCGGGTGACGCCGGCGGCGTCGGCCAGCTCCGCCGGCGTGCGCGGACCACAGGGCGGCTGGGTGATCGGCACATCGCCGGTGCGCGGCTCGGAGCTGCGCCACAGGAGCATCAACACGCCGAACCGGCCTTGGGAAATGCCGTGCGCGGCGAGCCGGCTCTCGGAAAGCGCAAAGACATCGTCCGCGGTGCGGAGGAGGTGCAGGTAAGCCTCCGCGGCGCTCGGCACGAGCTCAGGAAATTCACGCGCCGCCTCGAGGAGGCATTCGTAGCGCGGCAGGTCCTTGAGCATCAGATGAGGCATGGCAGAAAGATAAGGGGGCTGACGATTAGCTTCCTAACGATTTTCGCAAGTGGAGTTTTGTGAACTCTAGGCGAACGGCTAAGTCATAGGGGAAAACCTCCTCAGACGCTCTGGCAAACGGCAGCAACCACCCCAAGAAAAAGCCCGCACCTAAGTGCGGGCTCGGGGCGAAAGCCGGTTGCGGCGCGCCGACGCTCAGAGCGACTGCGCGGCGGCGACAACCGCCTCGGTCGTGATGCCGAGTTCCTTCATCGCAATGTTGCCCGGCGCGCTGAGGCCGAAGCGATCGATGCCCACGACCTTGCCGTCGAGGCCGACATATTTGGACCAGAGAGCGGTGACGCCGGCCTCGATCGCGACGCGCTTGCGGCACGACGGCGGGAGGATGGCGTCACGGTATTCCTGCGACTGCGCGTCGAAACGCGCGAAGGACGGCATCGACACGACGCGCGTGCCCGCACCGAGCTGCTTCGCCGCCGCAATCGCCCACTGCAATTCGCTGCCGCACGAGAGCAGAATGTGCGTGAGCGGCGCGGTTTCCTGGACGGCGACGTAGCCGCCCTTCAACACGCCCGCACGGCGCTCGCTGACGGAAATGTCGTTGAGCATCGGCACCGCCTGGCGCGTAAGCGCGAGGAGCGTCGGACCGTCGGCGCGCTCGAGCGCGGCGGCGAAGGCGCCGGCGGTTTCCTCGGGATCGGCGGGGCGGATGACGTCGAGATTCGGAATCACGCGCAGGCCGGAGACCGTTTCGACTGGCTGGTGCGTGGGACCGTCTTCGCCAACGCCGATGGAGTCGTGCGTGTAGATATAGACAACGGGGAGCTTCGAGAGCGCGGCGAGCCGCATCGACGGACGCGAGTAGTCGGCGAACACGAGGAACGTCGCGCACGAGGTGCGGAAGATGCCGTCGTAGGTCACGCCGTTGTTGATCGCGGCCATGCCATGCTCGCGGATGCCGTAGCGGAGATTGCGGGCGGCGCGGTTGGTGCGGTCGAAGTCCTTGTCGGCGGCGATGTAGTTGAGCGTCGAGCCGTGCAGGTCGGCCGAGCCGGAGATGAGCAGCGGGAGCGCGGCGGCAACGGGCTGGAGCACGTCCTTGCCCGCGGCGCGCGTGGCGAGCTTCGCGTCGGCCGGAAAATGCGGGATGACTTTCTCGATGAGGTGCGCGGCGCTGATCTTCGCATCGCGCGACTCGAGGAGCGCGGCCTTCTCGGGATTGGCGGCGGCCCACGCGGCGTAGGTCTTCTTCCACTTGTTGTAGGCGCGCTTCAGGCGCGACTTGTGGGCGGCGAAATACTCGCGCACGGCGGGGCTGACGTAGAAATGCTCCTCGGGGAGGCCGAGGCCCTTGCGGGCGGCGTCGGCGAACTTCGCCCCACCCTCGCCGTGACCTTTCGCGGTGCCCTGAACCTCGGGAATGCCTTTGCCGATGACAGTCTTCGCGATGATCAGCTGCGGGCGGCCGGTCTTCGTCTTCTTGGCCTTGTTGACGGCCTTGAGGATGGCGGCGAGATCGTGGCCGTCGGCGAGCGTCTGGACGTCCCAACCGATCGCCTTGAAGCGGGCGGCGGTGTTTTCGCTCTGGGTCTTCTCGGCCATGGCGTCGAGCGTGACGTCGTTGGCGTCGTAGATGAGGACGAGGTTATCGAGTCCCTGATGGCCGGCGAAGGCGGCGGCTTCCATCGCGACGCCTTCCTGCATGCAGCCGTCGCCGGCAAGGCAGATGACGTGATGATCGAAGATCGCGTGCTCGGCGGTGTTGAAGCGCGCTTCGGCCATCTTGCCGGAAAGGGCGAAGCCGACGGCGTTGCCGATGCCTTGGCCGAGCGGGCCGGTGGTGCACTCGACGCCGGGCGTCTCGTGGAACTCGGGGTGGCCGGGCGTCTTGCTGTGGAGGACGCGGAAGCTCTTCACGTCGTCGAGCGACAGGTCGTAGCCGCTGAGGTGAAGCCACGAGTAGAGGAACATTGAACCGTGACCGGCGGAGAGGATGAAGCGGTCGCGATTGAGCCAGCGGGGCTCGTCGGGGTTGTGCACGAGGGCGTGACCGTAGAGGACGGCGCCGATCTCGGCGGCGCCGAGCGGGAGACCGAGGTGGCCGGAAGAGCACTTGTGAACGGCATCGATGGCGAGGCCGCGGGCCTGCGCGCTGGCTTGGGCGAGGATTTCGGTGTTCAGCTTCATGAAAAGGAAAAGGGGTGAGCGTCCAGCGAACACGCCGCGCGAAGGGCGTGCAAAGTCCTTTTTCGCGCTAAAAGAAGAAAGCGAGCCATAGACGGCTCGCTTTCGAAAAGTGGAACTGGAGGAGAGATCAGGCCTTCGCCGCGGTCTCTTCGACGCGCTTCTCCTTGACGGCCATGGCGGCCTTGCCGGTGCGGTCGCGGAGATAGTAGAGGCGGGCCTTGCCCGGCTCGGAGTCGCGCTCGACTTCGATCTTCTCGACGTTGGGCGAGTTGACCGGGAACACGCGCTCGACGCCCTCGCCGTAGCTGATGCGGCGGACCGTGAAGGTCTCGTTGATGCCGGTGCCCTTGTGGGCGATCACGACACCGGCGAAAATCTGGACGCGCTCTTTGTCACCTTCGCGCACCTTCGTGTGGACGCGGACGCCGTCGCCGACCTTGAAAGGGGCCTTAGCGTGCTTCACCTGGGCGGCGGAGAGTTCTTGGACGATGGGATTCATGGCTGCTGTTTCTTTAGTAAATCGGGTCGGACCTTGGCGGTTTTTTCCAACTGCTGCGCGTGCCGCCACTTCTCGATTTTGCCGTGATGCCCCTCGAGGAGCACTTCCGGCACGGACATGCCGCGGTAAACGGCGGGACGCGTGTAATTGGGAAAGTCGAGCAAGTTGCGAGTGAAACTTTCGCTGGTCAATGACTTTTCTTCGCC
Organism: Opitutia bacterium; assembly: GCA_016217545.1. NCBI lineage: Bacteria > Pseudomonadati > Verrucomicrobiota > Opitutia > Opitutia bacterium. The sequence goes on from JACRHT010000004.1 coordinate 29,846, forward strand.
GAGCACGCCGGGGATAAAACGAGCCAGCGAATCGATCACCACCGCGGCGGCGAGGGTGCCGTTCGTGAGCACGTAATCGCCGATGCTGATCTCCTCATCGATGATCGTGTCGCGGATGCGCTGGTCGACGCCTTCGTAGTGCCCACTGAGGAAGATAAGGTGTTGCTCCTTCGCGAGCTGCTCGGCGCGGGCGGAGGTGAAAGGGGCGCCATCGGGCGTCAGGTAGATCCGACGGCAACCGGGCGTTTGCAGCTCCTCGATCGCGGCGAAGATCGGCTCGCACTTCATCACCATCCCGGCCCCGCCGCCGAACGGGCGGTCGTCGGTGGTCTTGTGCTTGTCGGTCGCCCAATCGCGCGTGTTGCGGACGTTGATTTCGAGGAGCTTCGCCTCGCGCGCGCGGCCGAGCATGCTCTCGGACAGGAAGCCGTCGAGCATGGCGGGGAAAAGCGTGAGGACGTCGATGCGCACGGAAACGAGCTTTTTGAACCACTAATGGACACTAATGAACACTAATCTGGGAGAACTCGTCATCGCCGCGGTGCCATTCGTGTCCATTGGTGTTCATTCGTGATTTCTGATTCGGGAAAACAAAAACCCCGGATTACTCCGAGGTTTCGATTCGGTCGCGTCGGACTTCGCATCCTCCGCGGTCTTCGCGTTTCAGTTAGCTCAGGCCGTGGCGGCCGCGGCCTTCTTCGAGCGCTTCACGAGGGAGCGCACGGTGTCGGACGGCTTGGCGCCCTTGGAAACCCAGTAGTCGAAGCGGTCGAGCTTGATCGTCAGCGGGTTGCCCTTGGCGTTCGGGTTGTAGCTGCCGAGGTATTCGACGGCGTCGCCATCGCGGCGCGAACGGGCTTCGGCGACGGCCACGCGGTAATGCGGCTCGTTCTTGGTGCCGAAACGGGAAAGACGGATCGTGAGTGCCATTTGGTAGTGCTGGGATGCTGTGCGGACAGCGGTGGTTGATTTGGAAAAGGTCCAAAGAGTCGAAAACGGTTTGGCCTTGTCAAGCCCCCATTGGTGAAGCTGATTTCGACCCCTTAACGACCCAATTTTATGCTTAAAGCCGGCATCGTCGGTCTGCCCAACGTGGGCAAGTCCACTCTCTTCAACGCCCTCACCCGCTCCCGCAAGGCCGAGGCCGCCAACTATCCATTCTGCACCATCGACCCGAACGTCGGCGTCGTGATCGTGCCCGACGAGCGCGCCTACGTCCTCAAGGCCATCGCCAAGACCAACGTCGTCGTGCCCGCCGCGATCGAGTTCGTCGACATCGCCGGCCTCGTCGCCGGCGCCTCGAAGGGCGAGGGCCTCGGCAACCAATTCCTCGCCAACATCCGCGAAGTCGACGCGATCGTGCAGGTCGTCCGCTGCTTCGAAGACAGCGATGTTGTCCACACCATGGGCGGCGTCGATCCGGTTCGCGACATCGAGGTCATCACCACTGAGCTCGTGCTCGCCGACCTCGACGCCGTCACCAAGCGCATCGACAAAACCCAAAAGAAAGCCAAGTCCGGCGACAAGGAAGCCATCGCCGAAATGGCGCTGCTCCAGAAACTCGAGCCGCACCTCAACGCCGGCAAGACCGCCAACGTCCTCGAGGCCACGCCCGAGGAAGTCGCGATGATGAAGCTCTTCCAGCTTCTCACCGCCAAGCCCGTCCTCTTCGCCTGCAACGTCGCCGAGTCCGACCTCGCCACCGCCGAGCAGAACAAGTTCGTCCAAAAAGTCGCCGAATACGTCCGCACGCACCACGACGCCGCCTACGTGCCGATCAGCGCCAAGATCGAAGCCGAACTCATCGACCTGCCGCCGGAAGAAGCCAAGGCCTTCCTCAAGGATCTCGGCGTCGACGACTCAGGCGTGTCCTCCCTAATTAAAGGCACCTACGACCTCCTCGGCCTGATGACCTACTTCACCGCGGGCGAGAAGGAAGTCCGTTGCTGGACGATCGTGAAGGGCTGGAAAGCTCCGCAGGCCGCCGGCGTCATCCATACCGATTTCGAAAAGGGCTTCATCAAGGCCGAAGTCGTCAGCTACGAAGACCTCGTCCGCCTCGGCTCGACCGCCGCCGCCCGCGACGCCGGCAAATACCGCCTCGAGGGCAAGGAATACGTCTTCCAGGACGGCGACGTCGCGCTCTTCCGGTTCAACACCTGAGTCCGTCGCGACCGCGCGCGCGTCGCTCACGAGAGAGTGACGCACTCTTCACTCTCTCCTGTTGCGCCACGCGTCCGCGCCGGCCAACGTGTGCGCTCCATGAGCGACGCCGTCACCTCCGCTCTCGCGAACGCCGAATCACTCGATTCGTCGATCGTTCGCATGCTCATGGATGCGACGCCGGACCGCATCTACTTCAAAGACCTCGAGAGCCGCTTCGTTCGCAACAATGTCGCCCAAGCCCGCCTCCTCGGCGAGCCCACTCCCGACGCCTGCATCGGGAAATCGGACTACGACTACTTCTCTCGTGCCCACGCGGACAAGGCGCGCGCCGACGAACTGGAAATCATCCGCACCGGCCAACCCGTGATCGGCAAGGTTGAGCACATCACTCTCCGCGACGGCTCCACCTCGTGGGTCTCGACCACCAAGCTCCCGTGGCGCGACGCCTCGGGCCGCATCATCGGCACCTTCGGCATGACGCGCGACATCACCGCCACGAAGCTCGCCGAGGAAAAGCTCACCGAGGAACGCAACCTCCTCCGCACGATCATCGATCACCTCCCCGCGCGCATCTACGTCAAGGATCTCGACTCGCGTTACCTGCTCAACAACCGCGCCCACCTCGCCAGCCTCGGCGCCAAGTCCCAGGAACAGGTCCTCGGCCATACGCTCCGCGAGATCCTCCCCGGCGAACGCGCCGAAATCGCCATGGCCGACGATCGCGACGTCATGGCCACCGGCGAGCCGATCCTCAGCAACGAGAAATCCGCCGCGCTCGACGACGGCACGCTCCGCTGGTCCCTCACCACCAAGGTCCCGCTGCGCGACCTCCGCGGCCAAATCGCCGGCCTCGTCGGCATCAGCCACGACATCACGAAACGCAAACTCGCCGAACAGGAACTCGCCCACCGCACCGAGGAAATGGAGGCCGACGTGCTCATGGCTCGTCAGCTCCAGGAAGTGCTCCTCTTGCGCCCCTATCCTGTCTTCCCCCGCGGAGCCGCGCCCGAGTCGAGCGCGCTGCGCTTCGCCCACTGCTACGTTCCGGCCACCACGCTCGGCGGCGATTTCTTCGACCTCCTCCAACTCTCCGACACCCGCTGCGGCCTGCTCATCTGCGACGTCATGGGCCACGGCGTGCGCGCCGGTCTCCTCACGGCCATGATCCGTGGCGTTTTCCAGGAAATGGGTCCGCGCGCCGCCGACCCGGCGCACGTCATGAGCGAACTCAACGCCGCGCTCTGCCCCATCGCCGAGCAATCCGGTCAGGCGATGTTCGCCTCCGCTTTCTTCGCCCTCGTCGATCTCGAGACCAACACGCTGCACTACGCCAACGCCGGCCATCCGCCGCCCATCGTCATTCGTCACAGCAACGACATCGAGCGCCTCGCGCTCGCCGATCCCGAGCCGGCCGCCGGCCTCATTTCCCAATTCTCCTACACCTCCGGCAGCATCGCCTTCGGACCCGGCGACCGGCTTTTTGCGTTCACCGACGGCCTGATCGAAGCGACCAACTCGAGCGGCTCATTCTTTGGCGAGGACCGTCTCTGCTTCCTCCTCGGCCAATGCGCGTCCGCGAAATTCGACAGCATCTGCACCCAGCTCCTGCGCACGGTCCGCGACTACACCGGCGGCACCGGCGCACTGGCCGACGACGTGTGCATCGTCGCGTTGGAAGTAACGGAAAAACCATAGTTCGCTAGCCAGACGTTCGCTTGTGGGAGCGAGCTTGCTCGCGACTAGGCGCACGATTGGTCGCGAGCAAGCTCGCTCCCACAAAGACCCATCCCCCGGAACGAGGCCCGGTCTCCGCAAGCCAGCCCTCTGTCCTCGGACGTCAGCTCACCTGCCCGCCCGCGCTCTTGATGTCGCGGCGGTAGTCCACGCTCGTCGCGATCGCCAGCCGCACCGCCTCCGTCATTTTTTCGAACGGCAAACTCGGTTTGTCCGTCGCCTGCTCCGGCACGAACGGCACGTGAATGAACCCGCCGCGCACGTCGGCGCGATGCGCCGAAAGCTCGTGCATTAACCCGTAGAAAACATGATTGCAGACGAACGTCCCCGCCGTCTGCGAGACCGCCGCCGGGATGTTATGCTTCCGCAGCTCCTGCACGATGGCCTTGATCGGCAGCGTCGAGAAATACGCCGCCGGGCCGTCCTTCACGATCGGCTTGTCGATCGGCTGCTGGCCCGCGTTGTCGGGGATGCGCGCGTCGTCGATGTTGATCGCCACGCGCTCCGGCGTGATCTCGGCGCGACCGCCGGCCTGGCCGAGACAGATGACGATGTCCGGATCGTGCAGCTTGATCTGGTGCTTCAGCTCCTTGATCGCGGAACCAAACACGCACGGCAGCAGCGCGCCGACGATGCGGTGACGCGCGATCTTCGCCTCGTTGATCTCGCGCGCGATTTCCTCGGAGGGATTGATCGCTTGTCCATCGAACGGCTCGAAACCAGTCAGCAGGATGTTTCTCATCGGGGTAGATGCGGGGGCGTCAGAAGCGATAGACGGTGAAATACATGATGACAACATTCGCCGCGAGGATCGTGAGCGCCAGCGGCACCTGCGCGCGGATGACGGCATTCTTGTCTCGCAACTCGAGCAGCATGGCGGGCACGATGTTGAAGTTCGCCGCCATCGGCGTCATCAGCGTCCCGCAATAGCCGGACAGCATCCCGACGCCCGCCATGATCGCGACGTTGCCGTGATGCTGTTGCACGATCAGCGGCAACCCGATGCCCAGCGTGATGACCGGAAACGCCGCGAAGGCGTTCCCCATGCACATCGTGAACAGCGCCATCCCCACGCAATACGCCGCCACCGCCACGAACGGATACTGCGTCGGCAACGCGCCCGCCACGAGCTCCGACACCACTTGCCCCACGCCCGCCTTGGCAAAAATTCCACCGAGCGCCGCCAGCATCTGCGGCAACACCAGCGCCCAGCCGATCGACTGGAGCAGCCGGCTCCCCTCGCCCATCGGCACCGTCGCCTTCGCGCCCGTGATGCGCAAGCCCGCCGCCAGCGCGATCAACCCGCCCACGCCGAGCGCCGCGAGCGTGGCCTGTTTCTTGTCGAGCAACCACACCTCGCCGAAATGGATCTTCGCCAGCACCAGCGCACCGACCACCGCCGTCGCCGGAATCAACAGCGTCGGCACGAACAATTTGTTGCCAAGTCGCTCGGCCGACGCCGCCCGCTCCTCGCGCGGGGCGCCCTCGCTCTGCGGTTTCTCCACTTGTCGCAACGCCGCCAGCACCACCATCACGAGCACACCGTAGCCGACTGCGGCCGGCGGCAGGGATTTGCCGAACAGATAGACCACCGCCAGCAACGCCCAGAAAATCACCGAACCCCACCGACGCGGCTGCTGGGGATTTCGCAGCGCGCGCCAGCCGACCGCCGCAAACACGACGCCGGAAATCACGTAGAACAGCTCGACCGAAAACACGCTGCTCATGGCCGCGCCTCCTTCGTCTCGGGATTCGCCGCCCGCTGCTCCGACACTTCGCGCGCGACGCGCCGGTCGAGCACGCGCGTGCGCCACCACATCGCCGCGAACGCCACGAACGCCGTCGGGATGCCCCACAACGCCATCGCCCACACGCTGACCTCGATCTTCAGCCCGTCGAAAAACCCCTTCATCAGCAGGATCGCTCCGACCGCGATGAAGACATCCTCGCCGAAAAAGTTTCCAATGTTCTCACCCGCCGACGCGTGCGCACGAATCGCCTCCTTCGTCTTCTCCGGCAACTCGCCGTGTTGCGCGTGGGCCGCGCCTTCGGCCATGGGAGCGACGAGCGGCCGCACCATCTGCGGATGGCCGCCGATGTTCACCCCGAGCGCGATCGAGACCTGCCGCACCGCCGTGTAGAGCAGGATCACGCGCCCCGCCGTCGCCGCCTTCGCGCGCCGGATCAGCGTCTCCGCCCGCTCCTGCAATCCGTAGCGCTCGAGCAACCCGACCACCGGCACGATCAACACGACCGGCAGCGTCATGTAGCGGTTCTCCACGAAAAACTTTCCGAACTGCTCCATGATCTCGTGAAACGACATCCCGGCCACGAGCCCCGTGACGATCCCCGCCGCCATCACGACCAGCAGCGTATTGAACCGCAGCGCAAAGCCGACCGCCACGACGAGGATGCCGATGAGTTTGATCATGCCGAAAACGCCCCCACCTCCACGCCCGCCGCCGCCAGCTCCGCGCGCAAACGCCGCGCAAACGCCACCGCGTGCGCCCCGTCGCCGTGCAGGCAAACCGTGTCCGCCGCGATCGCCACGTCCGCACCGCTCGTCGCGCGCACCTTGCCTGCGCGGACCATCCGCAACACCTGCGCGACCGCGACATTTTCGTCCGCGATCAACGCGTCCGCCCGCGACCGCGGCGTGAGCGAGCCGTCCGCTTGGTAGGTCCGATCAGCGAACACCTCGCTCGCCACTGTCAGCCCGCACTCGCGCCCGGCGGCCACGTGAGCGCTGCCCGCGAGGGCGAACCAAACCAGTTCCGGCCCCGCATCGCGCACCGCATACGCCGCCGCCTCCGCGATCGCCGCGTCGCGCGCCGCGAGATTGTAGAGTGCGCCGTGGAGCTTCACGTGCCCGACTCGCGCGCCCGCACCCGCCGCGACGCGCTGCAACGCGCGGATCTGCGCGAGAACCAGCTGAAAAACTTCCTCCGGCGTAACCGCCAACTCACGCCGTCCGAAATGCTCCCGATCCGCGAAGCCCGGATGCGCGCCGATCGCCACGCCGTGCCGCAATGCCAGCTCGACCGTCGCGCGCATTGTCACCTCGTCGCCCGCATGCGCGCCGCACGCGATGTTGGCGGACGTGACCAGCGGCATCAGCTCGGCGTCGTGGCCGGCCCCTTCGCCGAGGTCGCAGTTCAGATCGATGCGCATGCGGGATTCAAAGCGCGAGCCGGGTCAGGCCGGTGCGGACGCGATTCAGGTCGCGTTCCCGCGCCAAGTAAAGGCTGTGCGCTTCCGCGAGACTGATTTCCTGAAAACGGACCGCTTTGCCCGGCGCAATTTGAGCCATCCGGCCCATGTCCACCGACGCGACGACCGCGATGCGCGGATAACCGCCGACCGTTTGCCGGCTCGGCAACAGCACGATCGGCGCGCCGCCCGCCGGCACCTGCACGGCGCCATCCACGACGCCCTCGGAGACCATCTCGCGCGTCTCGCGCTGCGGCAGCGCCGGCCCGGCAAGGCGCACGCCCATGCGATCCGCGTCCTTCGTCGCCGTCCACTCGCTCGCAAAAAATGTTCGCTGCGCCTCCGCGGCGAACCAGTCCCATTCCGGTCCGCGCAGCGCACGCACCGCGCCAGCCGACGGCGGCTTGCCGAGCGTAGGCGGCCGAACCGCCCACGCCGAGAACCGCGGCGCCTTGCTCAGATAATTGCGCGTCCACTCAGAGGCGTCGCCGCACCGCAGCACGTCGCCCGCGCGCAACGGCCGGCCTTCGAAACCGCCGAAGCCGCCGCGCCGATAAGTCGTCCGCGAACCGAGCACGAGCGGCACGTCAATGCCGCCGGCGACCGCGAGCCAGCCGCGAACGCCCGCGCGCGCCGCGCCAAACGAAATCGTCTCGCCCGCGCGCACGCGCACCGCGCGATCCGACGGCAACGGCTCGCCGCCGATCTGCGCGCCGAAATCCGCGCCCGTCCACGCGATCAGTGTGTCGGTCTCGAAACGCAGCTCCGGTCCGAGCTGCGCGAACTCGAGCAGCGCCGCGTTGTCGTGGTTGCCCACGATGGAATTCACCACGCGCGCCGCGAAGCGATCCAATGCGCCGCCGACGACCACGCCGAACTTCTGGTAGCCGAAGCGCCCCAGGTCTTGCACCGTGGTGAGCAGGCCGGGTTTGACGACGGAGATCATCGTGCCCCCTCCTGCCGCGCGAATTCCTCGCGAGTGACGGTGCGGAACTTCACGCGATCGCCGGGCTGCAGCAGCACGGGCGGATTTTGCTCGGGCCGAAAAAGTCGTAGCGGCGTGCGCCCGATGATATTCCAACCGCCGGGCGTCGCGAGCGGGTAGACGCCCGTCTGCGCGCCCGCGATGCCGACCGACCCGGCCGGAACTTGCGCGCGCGGCTGCGCGAGCCGCGGCGTGGACAGTTGCGGCGGGAGACCGCTGAGATACGGGAAGCCGGGAGAAAATCCCACGAGCGCGACCGTGTAGCTTGCAGACGCGTGACGCTTGATCACCTCCTCGACCGGCAGCTTCGCCTGAGCCGCGACGCGCGCGAGATCGGGCCCGAACTCGCCACCGTAACAGACCGGGATTTCGACACTCACGGCCTTGCGCGCCGACTTCGCGGAGAGTTTGCCGAGCGCCAGCTCCGCGCGCGCGCCGAGCCAGCCCGCAACATCGTCCGGCGGCGCACCGGCGGCGACCGCGGCGAGCGCGTCGTAGTGGGCCGTCACGGTCGTGTAGGCCGGCACAAGTTCCGTGCAGCCGGGAATCGCCGCCGCGTCGAGCGCCGCGCATGCCGCCTGCACACGCTGCTGCGTCGCCTCGTCGATTCGCTCTCCCAACTCAATGCGCAGGGCGCCATCGCCCACCGGGGTGATTCGCATGAGAAATTTCTAATCTTTTTGGCCGAACTCGCGCAGTAAAAATCTGTTTTGTGCAGATTTTGCCAATTACTAATCCGCGTCTCCGTTCGAGCGGGCTTGGTGTTGCGCCAATCCGCGTTTACGGTGCTACTCCTCCACGATGTCATTCCGCCGTTTCTCCACGCAAACGCTGGTTGCTGCCGCACTCCTTCTCGCCGGTTGCCGCGACAAGGAAGTCGTTTCCTACCGCGCTCCGCGCGACTCCGCTCCGCCGGTCGAGCGCCCGAAGAAGACCATGCCCGGCGCGACAGCGCAGGGTGAACTGCCCGACGGCCACCCGCCCATCGGCGGTGCCGCAGCCACGGCTAGCGCGCCGGCCGCTGACGGCGGCATGGCGGCCGCCGGTTTGCCGGCCGGAGCGGTGACCAAAAACAACGCCCTCGTCTGGACCGCCCCCGCTGCTTGGCAGGAACGCGCGCCCGGCTCGATCCGCAAGGGCAGCTACACCGTCCCCGGCGAGGGCGGCGCAGTCGGCGATCTCTCCATAACGGCGTTCCCGGGCGACACCGGCGGCTTGCACGCCAACGTGAACCGCTGGCGCGGCCAGATCGGCCTCGCGCCGCTCGCCGATGCCGAAGTCGAGAAATCCATCGAGCACCTCGACGTGAACGGCCTGCACATCGAGTTCGTCGAGATGGTCGGCACCTCCGGCAACCCGCCGATGCGCCTGCTGGGCGCCATCGTCCCCTACCAGAAGGAGACGTGGTTCTTCAAACTCACCGGACCTGACGCGCTCGTGGCCAGCCAGCGCGAGGCATTCCGCACTTTCCTCACCACCATCAAGGTCCGCTGAACATGAACGCCACGCTCCGCTCGTTCCGCGATTTCTTCGTCTCGCTCCAGCTCACCGTCTGGCTGCTGATCCTCTCGATGATCCTCGTGTTCGTCGCGACGCTGGATCAGGTCAACCTCGGCATCTGGGCCGTGCAGGCGAAATACTTCCGCAGCTTCGCCGTCCTCTGGCAGATCCCGGACTCGAACGTCTCGATCCCGGTCTTCCCCGGCGGCTACTTCATCGGCGGCCTCCTGCTGATCAACCTCGTCGCCGCGCACGTCTACCGGTTTTCATTCACTTGGAAAAAATCCGGCATCCAGCTCGCGCACGCCGGCCTGATTCTCCTGCTCCTCGGCGAGCTCTTCACCGGCCTCATGTCGAAGGAGAGTTTCCTCCGCCTCGATACCGGCGAGACGAAGCACTACTCGGAGAGCTTCTCCGATAACGAACTCGTCCTCATCGACCACAGCGACCCGAAGACCGATCTCGTCGTCGCCATTCCCGAGGCGGCCGTCGCGGACAAGAAATCGATCCAGCACAAGGACCTGCCCTTCCGCGTCGACGTGAAGGAATATTACCCGAACTCCAATCTCCAGCGCGTCGGCCCGTTCGCCGGCCCTCGCCCCGTCGCCAACCAGGGCTTCGGCACCAGCGTCGTCATCGTTCCGGAAAAGATCACCTACAAGCCCAACGAGCGAAACATCCCCAGTGCCTACATCGAGATCGTCGCCCCGGAAGGCAGCCAGGGCATCTGGCTCGCCTCGCAGATGCTCCAGCAGGCGCAGACCTTCCAATACGCCGGCAAGACCTGGGAAATCGCCTTCCGCCAGACGCGCACCTACAAGCCCTTCGCGCTCACGCTGCTCAAATTCAGCCACGACAAATATCCTGGCACCGAGATCCCGAAGAACTTCTCCAGCCGCGTCCGCCTCAAGAGCGACGACGGCAAGGAAGACCGCGAAGCGCTGATCTTCATGAACAACCCGCTGCGCCACGGCGGCTACACCTTCTATCAGGCGGGCTTCGACAACAACGACACGACGACCGTTCTCCAAGTCGTGCGCAACCCGAGCTGGCTCCTGCCCTATATCGCCTGCGTGATGATGGGCCTCGGCCTCTGCATCCAGTTCGGCATCACCCTCGCCGGTTTCATCCGCAAGCGCTCCGCCGCCAACGCCGCCGCGGCTCGCGCCTAACCACGCCTCCCACGCCATGAAACGCTTCCTCCCGCTCATCGTCCTCGCCCTCGGCGCGCTCTACCTCGCGTCGACCCTCCGCGAGCCCACGGACAAGGCCGGCTACAATCTCACCGACTTCGGCCGCGTGCCCGTCCTCGTCGGCGGCCGCATCAAGCCGCTCGACACCGTCGCGCGCACCTCGATCCTCTCCATCCGCGGCAGCCAATACATCGCGACTCCCGACGGGAAATCCATCACGCCCGACGCCTGGCTCGCCGACGTGCTCTTCAATCCCGCGAAGGCCGACACCTACAAGATCTTCCTCATCGAGAACCACGAGGTCGTCGACCTGCTGAAACTCAACCTCGAGGACGGCGACGGCAAAAAGCGCTTCTCCTACGAGCAGCTCCGCCCGCAACTCCCCGAACTCGAGCGCCAGGCCCGCATGGTCGACAGCGTCGAAGAGCCGCTGCGCACGCCGTTCCAGAAACAGGTCATGTCGGTGCAGCAGCGCGTCATCACCTACATGCAGCTCAAGGCCAGCGTGCAGGTGCCGGACGCGCCCGACTTCCTCGCCGAGCTCGTCGCCTTCGACAAAGCCTTGCCCGCCGGCATCGAAGCCGTCCGCGCCAAGCAGGCCAACCAGCCGCACAGCGAGGAAGCCGTCACGGTCATGCGCCAGATGGCCGACCGTTTCTCCTACATCGAATCCGTCGGCAATCTCCGCACCGTGCCGCCCGACGCCGGCGACACCAACGCCCACAACTGGCGCACCGCCGGCGGCGCGCTGATCGACTCCTTCGGCGTCGGCCGCGTGAACAAGACCGTGCTGGCCTACGCGCTGCTCGGTCACGCGTGGCGGGCGGGCGACGTGAAGACCTTCAACCAAGTCGTCGACGAACTCCACGACCAACTCGCGAAGCGCTACCCCGACGCGATGAAGAAGAGCGACGTCGAGTCGCGCTTCAACTCCGCGGCGCCGTTCTACAGCAGCATGACGCTCTACGTGATCGCGTTCCTGCTCGCCGTGTTTTCGTGGCTCAAGTGGCCCGACACGCTGCAGAAATCCGCGTTCTGGCTGCTCGCCCTCGCCTTCGTCGCCACGACCGCCGGCATCCTCACCCGCATGTGGCTCGAGTCGCGCCCCCCCGTCACGAACCTCTACTCCTCCGCGCTCGGCGTCGGCTGGGGCGCGGTTTTCCTGTGCGTGATCCTCGAACGCGTCTACAAGAACGCGGTCGGTGCCGTGGCCGGCGGCATGATCGGCTTCGCCACGCTGTTGATCGCGCACCACCTCTCGATCGGCGGCGACACGCTTGAGATGATGCGCGCCGTCCTCGACTCGAACTTCTGGTTGGCGACGCATGTCGTGGTAATCACGATCGGCTACTCGGCCACCTTCCTCGCCGGATTCCTGGCGATCGTTTACGTCGTCCGCGGCGTGTTCACCAAGTCTCTCGACAAGGCCACGGCCGACGCGCTCTACCGCATGGTCTACGGCATCGTGTGCTTCGCCACGCTGTTCAGCCTGATCGGCACCGTCCTCGGCGGCATCTGGGCCGACCAATCGTGGGGCCGCTTCTGGGGCTGGGACCCGAAGGAAAACGGCGCGCTCATCATCGTCATCTGGAACGCCATCATCCTCCACGCCCGTTGGGGCGGCATGGTGAAGGCGCGCGGCATGATGGCCATGGCGGTCTTCGGCAACATCGTCACGAGTTGGAGCTGGTTCGGCACGAACATGCTCGGCGTCGGCCTGCACAGCTACGGCTTCATGGAAGCGGCGTTCTACTGGCTGATCGGCTTCGTCATCTCGCAGCTGCTCATCATCGCGATCGCGGCGATCCCGCAGGACAAGTGGAAGAGTTCCTCGTCGGAGGCAGCCGTAACCTGATTTCCCCTTCTGGCTTTGGGGCGGGTCCTCCCACCCGGCTCCATTCGCAAAAACGGGCGGGACCGAGTGGTCCCGCCCTGTTTTGTTCCTCCCTCGGCGCCCGCTCGGCGCGCAATCTTTGTAGGAGCCTGCTTGCAGGCGACCCAACGACGATCGCCGCCGCCTCCGTCCGCGAACGTTTTCGGTCGCCTGCAAGCAGGCTCCTACAGGTTCGCTCTCCCTCACTGAGCCGGCGTCGCGGCGCGCGAGGTCAAGCGAATCGGTTTCGTTCCGCGTGGCTCGTCAACCGCACGCCAGCGCGCGCTGGCCGCTGGGCTGGATGGCGCGCTTGCCGTGTCCTTCGAGTTCTGTGCGCACGTGTGCGCGCATGGCGTCGCGGTAGCTGTTCACCGATTCGAAAAACTCGGACATCATCAGCATCAGCCAATACATGCCATCGGGCGTGAGCTCCCAGCCGCGCTTGGTGCGGTTGGCGGCGCCGAGGATCTCGAGCGTCCGCAGCTCGCCCCAGAGCCGCCAGAAGAACTTCCGGCCGTGCCGCTGGCGCGCCCACTCGCGATCGAGGCCGAGGCCGAACATGCGCGTGAGAAGCGCGTAGCGCATCGTGTCGCCTTCGCTCAGCTGGTGGCGCGTGACGATGCCCGTGAGTCCGTCACGGATGCGTTGCTCGTAGGCGTTGAGCGAGAAGGTCGTGGCGTAGAGCGTGCCATCGAGGTAACTGAACGCACCGCTGCCCACGCCAACGTAGTTTTCCGACGCGACGATGTATTCGTCTGTCCCCTGCCCTTGGCGCGTGAAGCACCACGCTGACGACGCCGCGAAGCCGGCCGGGCGGAGTTTGCCGAGAATGGTGTGGAAAAGTTTCCGCAGCCGACGGCGGTCAGGCTGGCCCATCGCGCCCTGCATGCGGCGGAGCGTCGTGGGCGAGGTCATCAGCGGGTAGCACGAGACCTGGTTGGCGCCGAGCGAGAGGAAGATGTCGAGATCGCGCTCGAGTGAGGCGACGCTTTGGTGTGGCTGGTTGAAGATGAGGTCGACGTTGAACGTCGGGAACATCGCGGCGGCGTTGCGGATGCGCTCGGCGGTCTCGGCGCCGTTGCCGTATTTGGCGTAGCGGTCCATCTCCTGCAGCAACTGATCGTCGAAGCTCTGGACGCCGACCGAGAGACGCGTGACGCCGCCGGCGCGGAGTTTGGAGAGCAACGGCTCCTGCAGGTCCTTCGGGTTGGTTTCGACGGAAACTTCCTTCACGCCGAAGAGCTCCTTGACGAGCGCGATGGTGGTGAGGAGTTCGTCGGCCTCGACGGTGGGCGTGCCGCCGCCGAAGTAGACGCCGGAGAACTTGAAGCCGGCCTCGTGGTAGCGGCGGATCTCGGTGCGCAGCGCGGCGAAGTAGCGCGTCGCGAGCTCGTGGCAGTGCTGCACGCGGTGAAACGAGCAGAACGGGCACAGCACTTCGCAGAATGGCACGTGCACGTAGAGGTAGCAGCCGCCCTCCTTCGGCACGGGCGGGACGCGCCCGTCGGTTTCCTGCATTTTCAGGAAACCGCGGGTGCGGAAGCGAAACAGGCGGATGAGGGCGGAGTCGACGAGACCGGTGGCGAACATGGCGTGGGTGAGTTCGGGTCCGCGATCAGTGGAGCAACCGCGAGACCATGGCGTAGACGATGAGCACGAGGAGCACGAGGCCGGTGCCGAAGAACAGGAAGCCCGCGGCGGTCGCGACCTTCTTGCGGCCCTGCCACTCGTCCTTGACCTTGTAGTCCTCGAGTTTACCGCTCTTCACGAGGCGGTCATACCAGCGTTTGCGCTCGTGGAGCATTTCCGTCTGCGAGATGCGGCCCGAGAAGATGACGGTATCCATCGGGAATTTCTCGATGCGGAAGTGCGTGTTGAAGAAGTGGAACGTGAAGATGAAGCCGGCGGCGAGCAGCGCCTCGTCGGAGTGGATGACGTGGGCGATGTTGATCGTCCAGCCCGGCAGGAACTGGGTGAAGAACTTCGGGAACCAGAGGATGAGGCCGGACACGCCGATCATCGCGACGCCCCAGAACACCGCGAGGTAGTCGAAGCGCTCCCAATACGTCCAGCGGTCGAACTGCGGGCGCGGGCCCTTGCCGAAGAACCACTTGTTGTGCGCCACGAAGTCGTGCCAATCCTGGATCGACGGCGCCATCGAGTCGGGACCGAACAGCGCGCGGAAGATGCGCATAAACTCGATCTTGCCCGACTCCGGATTGCGGATCGCGCCGCGGTTCTTCCAGAACGAGTGCGCGAGCTCCGAAAGGTGCAGCACGAAGTAGCCGAACGTCATGATCGCACCGAAGTGGTGCAGCGTGCGCGCGACTTCGGCGCCGCCCATGAGGTTGAAGATCATCTTTGCCCAGCTGGTGTAGTAGAACTTCAGCGGCATGCCGGTGATGACCAGCAGGAGGAAGCTCGTGACCACGAGCATGTGCAGGAAACGCTCGAACGGCGTAAAGCGCGTGTAGAGCACGTCATCGGTGTGCTGCTTGAGGACGGCTTCGCGGAAGGTCTTCGAGTCGGTGAGGTAGAGATACACCGAGCGCACGAGCCAGAGGACCGTGTGCAGGCCGAAGAAGGCGAAGGTGCCGATCAGCAGGCACGTCATGAAGAGGAACACCTTGTTCAGGATCGGATAGTTCTTTCCGTCCATCGGGTTGGCGTGTGCCTGGAACTGCGTGAACTTCTCGGTCGCGCCCTTGTGGCACTGCTGGCAGGTGCCGACGATTTTCTCCTTCGAGAGGCGCGAGCGCGCGTCGCTCACGGGGAACACGTCGTGGTGACCGTGGCAGTCGTAGCAGGCGGCGACGTCGGAGGCGACGTTCGGGCGGCCGAGGGCCATCGCTTTGCCGTGATAGGTGTCGCGGTAATGCTCGAGCCGGTCTTCGTGACACTTGCCGCAGCTCTGGTCGCTCTGCTCCTTGAAGTGCGCGGTCTTGGGCTTCTCGATGTCGTGCGCGCTGTGGCAGTCGGTGCAGACCGGGCCCTTCTTGTCGCCCTTGGCGAGGAGCTGGCCGTGCACGCTGGCGTTGTAAGTGTCCTCGATGCCGACGTGGCAGTTGCCGCAGGACTTCGCGATGTTGGCGTGGCTGGTGTGCGAGTCCTTGTCGATCGAGCGCTTGATGTCGTGGACGCCGTGGCAGTCGTTGCAGGACGGCGCAACGATGAGGCCCTTCAGCATCAGTGCCTGGCCGTGGATGCTGTCGTTGTAGTGCAGCGCCGCGTCCTTCTGGCCCATGCGATATTCCTTCGCGAGCTTCGGGTCGTCGTGGCACTTGCCGCACGTCTTGGTGAGGTTGAGTTTGAAAACGGGGGAATCGATCTGCTTCACCGGCACGATGTCGTGCGTGCCGTGGCAGCTGGTGCACGAGGCGGCGTCGGACGCGCCCATCTTGTGGCTCATGCCGTGGATGCTCGTCGCGAATTGCGAAGTGGCCTTGTCGTGGCACGAGGCGCATTGCGCGGGCGCGACCTTGGAATCGTGCGGCGCCTCCTTGATGTCGGCGTGGCAATCGACGCAATTGAGTTTGCTGTGGACGGACTTCGCGAAGACCTCGGGCTTCACGCCGACCCACTCCTTCGGCTGGCCCTTCTTGCGCGCCTTGAACTCGGCCTCGTGGCAATCCATGCACTCGCTGTTCGGGACGACGGCGGGCTTGGCCGGCTCCTCGGCGGCAGCGGTCTTGGCGGGCTCGGGCTTGTCGACAGCGCGAACGGTCAGGGGTAGAACCAGCGCAAAAGCCGCCGCACAAAGCGGGCGACATAGGGAGCGAAACACGGTTTTCATGGCGCGGCCGCAGTATGCAAAAATTGCGTCGCGCAGGCTGCGCACGCTTTGGCCGCGCTGGGGCGTAAATTGGGGAATGAATAAGCGGCGCGAAACGAACGCCCGCCTGCGGCCGCGCATCAGCGGAGCTTAAACCGCACGCCGGACGCGCATTCGTTGCTCAAGTGTGTCAAAGCCCCATCAGCGCGCCGCGCGGAGCGTTCGGCGGCGATGCGAACGCGGCACGCGCAACGAGCATCCTCCGGCGCCGTCGGGGACGCCGGCGCCCACCCGGTCCGACAACCCGAAAACAAAGCGGGCCGCACCGAAGTGCGGCCCGCCGGCGAAACAAGCGATGGGGTTCGCTAGTGAGAGTCGGGCGGCTTGGGGGACGAGTCCGGCGGAGTCGCGGGAGGCGTCTGACCCGCGGCCTTGTCCTCGGCGGCTTTCATCTCCTCGAGCTGGAGCGGGTGCTCGTCCATCATCTCGCGCTCGGACATGCGGCCGGTGAGCCACGCGAGGTTCATCGGGTAGACGTCGGGATTGAAGATGACGAAGTAGAAGTGCCAGACGATGATCGCGAGCGTCGCGAGGACGGCCTCGTAGAAGTGGATGCTGCGCGAGATGTCGAAGCCCAGCTTGCCCATCAGGCCCATCGAGGTGTTGTCGAACCAGAGGATGAAGCCGGTGAGCGTCATCACGATCATGCCCCAGACCATGGCCCAATACTCGGCCTTCTCGATGTAGCAGAAGCGCGGGAACTGCGGTTTCTCCTTCGAAAGGCCGAGGTTGAACTTGAGCACCTTCCACGGATCGGTGACGTCGCGCCAGCGCGGCAGGATGTCGAGGAACAGCTGTCGGCCGTGCGGCGTGAAGGCCAGGTAGAGGATGTGCCAGAGCGAAACGGCGAGAATCACGATGCCCGACACGCGGTGGCCGAGGCTGCGCAGCTCGAAGGCCTTGCCGCTGAGGTTGCGGATGCCGACAACCCACCACGCCTCCGGGTAGCGCAGCATGAAGCCGGTGACGACGAGGCCGGTGAAGCTGATCCCGAGCACGGCGTGCTGGATGCGCTCGTTGGTCGTCATGCGCAAGTAGAGCCGGTGCGCGACGTGCGGCTCCTCGATGAGACCCTTCTGCATGTCGAGCTTGCGGCGGGTCTTCCGGTAGAAATCGAGACCGTTGTGGATCGTCATGCCGCCGATCACGGCGACGATCAGGATCACGTAGATGTTCGCGATCCAGTAAAGGATGGGCGCCTGCGCCTTGTCCTGCTCGTTGGCGTGGACCTGGCCGAGCGCGAAGCGCGTGTTGGCGCCGGGGTGACACTCACCGCAGGTGCGGGCGAGATTGTCGCGATGGATCGAGGACGACGGATCCTTCTGCGATTTGATCGCGTGCGCACCGTGGCAACTCGCGCAGTTGACCACTTCGACCGCGCCACCGCGCACGGCGAGTCCGTGGTAGCTGTCGGAGAACGTGCGGAAGGCATCGTTCGACAGGCCGTATTTCTTGGTCAGGCGAACCGAGGAGTGGCAATCGGCGCAGACCTTCTGCGCGAGGTTGGACTTGTTGACCGGCGAATTCGGATCGTTGTGCAGCTTGATGTCGTGCTCGCCGTGGCAGCTGGTGCAGGTGGCGGAGTCGACATTGCCCTTGGCGAGGGCGATCGCGTGGGCGCTGCTCTTGTATTCCGTGGTCTGCTTCTCATGGCACTTCGCGCAGGTGTCCGACACGCGGGCGTGGCTGACCTTGGCGCCAGCGACCGCGGCGCGGTTCATCTGGTGGGCGCCGTGGCAGTCGACGCAGCTCGCCGCCTCCTTTTTGCCCTCGTGCAGGGCCGCGCCGTGCACGGATTGTTCGAACGAGGAAACAAACTTCGCGCCCATGGCGGGCTTGCCGGCGAGCTCCGGTTTCTCGACGTGACAGGATTCGCAGAGTTTCGTCTGAGCGAGCTTGAGCTCGACGGTCATCGGCTCGCCCTTCTTCGCGGCGATGGGCTCGCGGTGGCACGACAGGCACTCCGGCACGGCGCGCTCGCCCTGCTTGCCGCGGAGGGCGTGGGCGGAGGCGAGGTAGTCCTTCGTCGCGGCCTCATGGCATGCGCCGCAGGATTTTGCCTGCTTCTCGGGCGTGTAGGCGAAGTCGCCGTGTTTCACGGCGACGCTCTCATGCGTGCCGTGGCAGCCGACGCAGGAAGTGTCCTTGTCGAGCGGCGGGTTCTCGAGCGCAAGGCGCGGGTGAAAGGCGTGGGTCTTCGCTACCTTGTCGTGGCAGCTCCGGCAATCGACCTTCGGCACGCGCGGCTCGTGCTCGGCTTCCTTGATCGTCGAGTGGCACTCGACGCAGGCGAGTTTGCCGTGGATGGACTTGGCATATTCCTCGGGGCGCACGCCCACCCACTCTTTCGGCTGGCCGGCTTTGCGCGATTTGAACTCGGCTTCGTGGCACTCGAGACATTCGGAGTTCTTCACCGCCGGCGGCGGTTTCTCCGTCGGAGCGGCCTGGCCGAAGGCGCACAACGCGCTCGCGACGATTGCGAAACCCGCCAGCGCCTGTCGCGCCGGACGAAAAACTGCATTTCCCTCATTCATGCATTTGTCCTCGCATGACAGTCTGCGCCTTTGCACCGCGAGGAGCTGCGCAGTGCTTGGCTGCGGCTGGGCGCGCGTTGGGAAATGATTGTGTCAGCGCGGAGCGACGCGCGGCTCGCAAACGACAACCGGCGCGGACCTTGCGATCCGCGCCGGCGTCACTGACCTATGAACCGAGGGTAACTAAGAATTCGATCAGACCGTCGGGCAAAGGGGTGGCCCGGCGGTGAAATGCGTCAGGGTTTCAGCTGGCGAATGAACGTCACGAGGTCCTTGCACTCCTGCTCCGAGAGCTCGCCCTTGTAGCCCTTCATGCGCTCTTTGCCGTTTTCCTTCACGCCGTCGAGGATGGCGACGAGCATGGTATCGTCCTTCATCTCGGCCTGCACCTTCGGGTCGGTGTAGTCGCGGACCTTGAGTTTCTTGCCCTGCTTGGTCTGGGCCTTGCCGTCCATGCCGTGGCACGACGCGCAGGAGTTTTCCCAATTTTCGGCGGTGGTCGCAGCAAACGACGCACCCGCGGTGAACGCCAGCACGACGCCAGCCAGAGCGAGTTTGGAGATAGTCTTCATGGGATTTTCGGGGACCGCATGGCGAGGGCCGCGGACTTCCGGCGGGTTGGGCCGGCGCGGTTGTCATCGTCGTGCAGCGAATGGTTTTCTGCACCGAGATGCGTGGCTCCCAGTGCGCACACTATGCCACGGAAACGCGCTCGCGCCTCCGCAGAGGTTGCCGAGGCGCGAGCATGGATTGTGCGGCGCGGCTCGAACCAAATTTTCCGACGGCATGGCGAAAAACAACCGGCGCGGACCTTGCGATCCGCGCCGGCGTCACTGACCTATGAACCGAGGGTAACTAAGCGCAAAGGGTCATTGATGGGGAAAGGAGACGATCACTTGCCCTGGATGCCGCCGTTGTGGCAATCGGCGCACTTGAGCTCTTCGTCGTATTCGCCGCCGGGGTGCTTGAACTCGAAACCGGTGGGCGAAATGGTCGACATCTCCGCGACCTTGCCCTGCGCGATGATGGAGTGGCAGGACGTGCAGTCGCTGGCTTTCACGGACTCGCCGGTGGCGGTCTTGTGTTTGTCGTCGTGGCAGCGGAAGCAGCCGGGCCAGTCTTTGTGGCCGATGTTGTTCGGGTAGACGCGCCAGTCGGCCTTGCGATCGACGAAGACCGTCGCGGCAAAGGTCTTTTGCACACCGGCAATGAGCGCAGGCAGATCGGCGTCGTCCTTGAATTTATTGCGGAGGAAGTCGGCAATCTTCGTCGGCGCCTCGGCGTCGGTCTTGATGTCCTTCTGGAGCATGGCTTGGACGGCGACGCGTTTGACGTTGGGGAACTTGGTCGGGATCTCGCCGAGGGCCATGGCGCGCTCGACGGCTTCGTTGGCGGTCGGGAAGACGTGCGCCGGGCGGTTGTGGCAGTCGATGCAGTCCATTTCGCGAACGGCGCCGGCCGGCGGCTCGCCCTTGAACTCCTCGTTGCGGTAGATGCGGGCGCTGCCGTCCTTCTTGTTCGTGACGCGCATCCAAACGATGTCCTGGCGGTCGGCGTCGGCCGCGTAGTATTCGACGGTGCTGTCGGGCGAGACGTGCCAGTGAATGCCGGCGAGCGGGCTGCCGACGCGACCGGAGTTCACGTGCATGAGCATGCGGATCGAGACGGCGGTGTTCTTCTTGTCCGACAGGTAGTGATCGAAGGACATGTCGACATTGCCGTGGAATTTTTCCGGCCAGTGGCATTTTTCGCAGGTCTCGCGCGCGGGGCGGAGATTGTGCACGGGCGTGTCGATCGGGCGGCTGTAGTTGTCGAGGATGTAGCCGTAGAGTTGGCGGGTGCCGTTGAGCTTGGCTTTGACGAAGGCGGCGGCGCCGGAGCCGACGTGACACTGCACGCAGTCGACGCGCGCGTGCGCGCCGCGCTGGTAGGTCTGAAACTCGGGGTTCATCGCCTGGTGGCAGACCTGGCCGCAGAATTGATTGGATTCCGCGTAGTGGAAGGTCTGGTAGCTGCCGAAGGCGGAGAGCAGCAGGAAACCGACGCCGGCCACGCCGAACATGATCAAGCGGCGGCGGGCGACGGGGTCGGAGAAGTTGAGGCGCCACTTGTCGGGCATCGTTTCGCCGTGCTTCTCGAGCCAGCGGCGCTGGGCCCAGGCGCCGAAAAAGATCATCGCGAGGCCGGCGATGAGGAAGCCGGGGGCGACGAGGTAAGTGAAGATGCCGAGATACGGGTTCTTGTTGGAGCCCGTGAGATCCATCCAGGTCAGCAGCGCAAACGAGAAGAGCGAGCCGACGGCGATGACCGCGCCAATGGCGCTGATCCAGTTGTTGTAGTTCGAGCGCGGCTTGAGCGGCGCCGAGGAGGTGGAGGAGGTCTCGGAGGACATGATCGTGGGTGGGTCGCGAACGAGAGGAGAAGAAAAGAGCCGGCGGTCGGGTTAATCGGCCGCCGGCTCTCGAGATTGCCGTATCAGAGCGAGATCAGGCCTTCATTTTGCGGATGAAGGCGACGAGGTCCTTCGCGTCCTGTTCGGACAGCTCGTCCTTGAATCCCTTCATGCGCTCCTTGCCGTTGTCGCCCTTCACGCCGTCGAGGATGGCTTTGACCATTTCCTCGTCCTTGAGCTCGGCCTGGACTGCAGCGTCCGTGTAGTCACGGATCTTCAGTTTCTTGCCTTGCTTGGTCTGGGCTTTGCCGTCTGCGCCATGGCAGGAAGCGCAGGAGTTTTCCCAGTTCTCGGAGGCGGGAGCGGCATACGAGACGCCGCCGACGAATGCCAGCGCGAGGCCGGCGAGAGCGATCTTGATCGTGGTTTTCATAGGGAATGCGATGAAGTCTGAGGACGTCGCCTTTTAGAAGCGATATTGGAGTTTCGCCTCGAAGACGTTGGCTTCGTAGTCAGCCTTGCCGTTATAGGCCGGGTCCTCGCTGTTCACATACGAGTAGCGGAACTGGATCGACGTGCGACGATCGAGCTGGCGCTTGTAGGTGAGGCCGACGACGTCGGTCTTGACGAGGGTGCCGTAGGGCGTGCTGACGGAGGAGTTGTTGATGAAGTTATCCGTCACTTCATAGCTGGTGTAGTCGACGAACACGTCGCTGCGGTCGTCGAGGACGTAGCCGCTGCTGAGGTTGTAGCTGACGTAGTCGTTGTTACTCTTCGTCACGAGACCGGCGGCCGTGCCAGTGGCGAACACCGCAGGCGTCGTCATCTCCTCCTTGGTGAAGCTGACGTTGCCTTGGACATACCAGCGGGCAGTCGCATTCCACGTGATCGACTCCGAGAAGATGCTCTGGTCGACATTCGCGCTTTCGCCGAACGGCAGGCCGACTTCCTGCGAGTTGATCTTCGTGTTCATGTAGTCATAGCGCGTCGTGCTCCGGAAATTCGGAGCCAGACGCCAGGTGAGGCGAAGATTGAAGTCGTTCGTCTCGAAGTCCTGGTTCGTGATGTAGGCCGGATAACGGTCGCTCGAGGTGATGGTATTCGGGGTCGTGTCACGCACGGCGCGGTAGTCGTTCTGGCGGGCCTTGTAGTAATACTGCGCGGCGACGGTGACGCCCGGGCGGGCATACCAGTTGGTCGTGAAGGCGATCTTCTGGGTGTCGCGCGTCAGCTCGCTGTCGCGGTCGATGGCGATCGATTGGGACGGCGTGCCCGGTTCCGCAATCTCCGTTTCCTGGAGCGTGCCATCGGAAGTGGAGGCATCCGCCCGGACGTTGAAGGTCACGTTTTGCACGCCGGTGTAGCGCAGCTCGACGCCGTAGTTATAGGTCTTCCACGACTTGTCGCTCTCGTTCAGGAGGTCTTCCTTGATCGTGACCGTGACGGGGTTGAAGTTCGTCTCGACCAGATCAGCTTCGCTGTTCCAATCCGTCTTTTCGAAGCGGAGAGCCGGCACAATGGTAAGGTGCTCCAGCGGGCGATACATCAGGGCGATGTTCGCGATCGTCTGGGTCATCTCCGCAGTGCCGAGGTCGTGCCCCGGGAGCGAGTAGAAGCCTTCGTCGCGCGCCTGCTTGCCAGGATAGTTCTCGCTGTAGGCGGCATCGTAGCCGGCGCCGACGACGCGGCTGCCACTGAGGGTCGTGTCGATCTTGGTGCGGGAGACGGCCGTGGTGAGCTTAATCTGCTCGGTGATGTCGACGGCGTAGGAGCCGCGGACTTGGAACAAATCGAAGTCCTGACCTTCGCGATTCGTCACGTAGCGTTCCGCGGTGGGCTCGCCGACGCGGCGGCGGTTTTTCCGCGCGTTGTCGTATTCACCCTTGTCGGCACGGAGACCCAGGTTCCAGGCGGTCTTCTCGCCTTTTTTGGCGACTTCACCTTGGACCACGTGGCGCTTCTCATCGATTTCCCAGAATCCCGGGATGATGTAGCGGGTGCTCGCGGCACTGATCGGGAAGCCCGAGTCAGACCAAGAGGTCGAGTTCTTCTCGCCCTTGCGGGTGATGTATTCGTAGCGGATACGGAACGACGGCTGATCCGGACGGTTCAGACCCGCTTCGAACCACAGGTTGCTGCGGTCGATGTGCATCGCCTCGTTGACAATGGCGAAGCTCTGACCGGTGGAGGGCCAGACACCGCCCATGCCGTTGTAGTAGGTGCGGAACTGCTTGAGCCCGGCCTTCACGAAACCGACTTCGTCCTTCGTGACGGAGATGTCGAGCAGGTAGTCGCCCTGACCCGCCATCGCCTGGGCGCGGATGAGGAGCGCGGTGCTGTCGTTGATCTGCTGCGCATAGCGCAGATCCTCGATGCCGAAGAAGCCGTCCTTGCGCATCTGGGTGGCGCGTTGGAACGCGGCGCGGTTGCCTTCTTGCAGCGAGTAACCGGAACCGAGCGTGATGTAATTTTCGAGTGCGGGCTCTTTTTCAGCCGCACCGAGAATGCTGGCCAGCCCGAGCAAGGTCGCGCAGGCGACCAGGGGGCGGCGGACTGAGTGGAGAAAAACAGGTGTTTTCATCGCAATGTCCTAGAAAATTTTTGGGTTAGAAGCGGAGGGAGGAGCTGACGTGCGAGCCGTGGACGGCTTCGTGGCAGCCAGCGGACCAGCAGGTGCCGCGGGAGAGGAAGGAGCCGTGGTCACGGCCACCGATCATGATCTGACCGGACGAGGTGTTCTGCTGGAAGTGGCACTGCAAGCAGACGTTCGCGTTGCGGGCTTTCAGCATCTTGTCGTTCACGGAGCCGTGCGGGTTGTGGCACACGGTGCAGCCCTCGCGGGACGCTTCGTGTTCGAACACATACGGGCCACCCTGCGAGGTGTGGCACTTGAGGCAGGACTCGTTCATCGCGGCCAGGTTGGTGCCGCCCTCAGCGACCGCGTCGCCGGAGTGCGGGTTGTGGCAGTCGGAGCAGCTCATCTTGCCGGAGGCGACCGGGTGCGAATTCGGCAGCGAGAACTCGGCGCGCTTGTCGAGGTGGCATTGGTAGCAGGTCTCGGCCGTCGGATTGACGATCGTGCCCACACCGCCGCCGGCCTTGACGTGCAGCGAAGCCGGGCCGTGGCAGCTTTCGCAGCCCACTTCCTGGCCGTTCTTGCCGTCGGCGATCAGCTTCGCGTGCGTCGCGTCGCTGAATTCATGGGTGGTGTCCTCGTGGCATTGCGAGCATTTCGCAGAGCCAACGTAGGTAGCGCCCGCAATTTGCGGCGGCGCGACGATCGTGCGGTCAGAGACGACGCACGATACAAGAAGAAGTCCCCAAATGGCGGCTCCTCCGAAGATCAGTGTGCTTTTTGTCCAGCGCGGGTGAGTGCTCATGGCTGAAGCAGGGTGGTTAGGTTTGGTTTGGGTCTCCCGTTGATGTTCTATTCGCAAAAATTATTCCGGCAGCGTGACGAGTGTGTCAGATAGCTCCGCTTATGACTCCGCAGGCCTTGCGCACGTGTATGCAGGGGTTGTGTGTCGAGTCCCTCCGATGACACGACGCGAGCACGCAGTTGGCACAGCACATGGTCTTTTCTGTAGCGGCTCGGTTGGCACCCGGTTCAGGATTTTCCGCGGTATCACAAGCCGCGGCACGCAGTAGACAACTGATGCGGAGAGGAATCACAATCCGAGAAACTGAATCGCGCAGCCGGCCGCGCAGATCGCGCCGCCGGCGACGGCATGGGAGTAACGCTCGAACCGCGGCGCCGCGATGAGGCGCACGCCTTGGCGCGCGAGCAACACCACCGCGAGCATCGAGCCGATCGTCAGCGCGCTGAACACGCCCACGACCACCCACACATCGCTCCAGCTCCCTTGGGTAGCCGGATACATGACGAGCGGAATCATCGGCTCACACGGGCCGAAGACAAAAATCGTGAACAAAATCCACGGCGTCAGCTTGAAGCCCTCTGTCTCGCCGTGCGGATGCGCGTGCGCGCCCCCGTGTGAATGCGCGTGCGCGTGCGCCGGGCCGCCGTGGGTGTGCGCATGCGCGTGCGTCTGCGCGCGGAAGGCCTTCTTCAGTCCCCACGCACCATAGACCGCGCCGAATGCGATCATGGTCCAAGCCGCCAGATTGCCGCGGATCTCCTCGATGAACTGCACGCGCTCCAGCCCGTAGCCGAAAATCACGCCGGCGACGGCCAGCAGAACCGAGCTGCCAACGTGGCCGAGTCCGCACAACGTCGTCCAGAAAATCGTGCGCGAGACCGACCATTTCCGCGCGCGCCCCATCACGATGAACGGCAGATAGTGGTCCGGTCCGGACAAGGTATGCAGCACCGCGACCCCGGCCGTGCTGAGCATCAGCACCGACAGTTCCGGCTGACTGAGCACGTGCGCGTGAAATTCTGCGTTCATCGGCTCCCCTGCCCTTCGGCCGCCAGTCGCGCAGCCAGCGCGTGCATCGCGTGCACGACTTCCGGCACCGCCGCCGCCACTGCCGGCGACAAATCCGTGCACATGGGTTTCAGCTCTTCGACCGAAATGGTGTAGAGATGAATCGTGGGCAATTGCCCCAGGAGAGCCGCGGCCGCAAAAAGGTCCTTCAACCCAAAGTCGTGCGCCCCGAGCCCGCGCGGCAGGTCGCCCACCTGGCGCGGTTGAAGGAAAGTGATGGCGCCGGCCGGTTGCCCGTCGCGCGTCGCGTCGACCATGACCACGTCGCGCATGCCTTCGAGCTCGAGCAGCAGGTTCACGCCTCCCGTGCCGCCATCGAGCGTGCGCACGCCGAACAGCGGCGGCTGCGTTTCGAGTTCGCGCACGACGTGGATCCCGACGCCCTCGTCCCCCATGAGCCAGTTGCCCACGCCGAGCAGGAGCACCTGCGCGGCGGGTTGCGGCGCCCCGAGTTCACGGGACGCCGGCACGGCAGAAAGCTCATCGAGGCCGATCATGGCTGGTTACGGTTTCGATGGTTTGGTCGGCAGACCGGAGATGCCACTGGCGTGCTCCGCCTGAACCTTGCCCTTCTCCATGAACTTCCAGCCGCCGATGATGGACGTCAGCACGCCGTGGCCTTCCACGTAGTCGTGATACATCACGAGATAGACGTGAATGAACACGAACACGCCGAACAGCCACGTCACCGCGTAGTGGAACACGCGCAGGTTCTGCTCGCTGCCAAACAGCGGCACGACCCACGCGAACAGCTGCGGAAACCAGTGGTCGCTCATCGGCGCGTAGAGCGCGAAGCCCGACGCGACCTGGAACAACGTGAGGAGTCCCGTGCCGGTGTAGGTGAAGTAGGCGACGGAGTTGTGGCCGAGGTTGCGCATCGGCTTGTAGCGCGACTGGAGGACGTCGACGGTCATGACGTCCACGACCTGCGTCATCTGCGCCTTCGAGAGCGGGAAGAAATTCCGCCAGCTCGCGTATTTGTTGCCGACGAGCGACCAGTAGAGCCGGAACATGAAGTTCCCGAAGAACACGTAGGCGGTCACGAAGTGCACGAGGCGCAGCTTCCCGAACCAGAAGTTCTCCACCGCTTCGCCCGAATTCATGAACGCCGGCGGATGCGCGATGAAGTAACCGGTCGTGCACAGCGTGACGATGCACAGCGCGTTGATCCAATGGAACCAACGCACCGGCTGCTGCCACACGTAGACGCGTTGATAGTCGTGTGAGGGCATGGGAGCCTCCGGGTTACTTCACCAGCAACTCGTGACGCGCGATTTCCTTCTTGTCCTCGTAGAGATGGACAGCGCAGGCGAGGCACGGGTCGAACGAGTGAATGGTGCGGATGATTTCGAGCGGCTGGTGCGGGTCGTGCACGGGCGTGCCGATCAGCGAAGCCTCGTAAGCGGAGCGCTGGCCCTTGCCGTCGCGCGGCGAGGCGTTCCAGGTGCTCGGAACCACCAGCTGGTAGTTCGCGATCTTCTGGTCGCCGATGACAATCCAGTGCGCGAGCGCGCCGCGCGGCGCCTCGGTGCAGCCGACGCCCTTCGCCATCTTCGGCCAGGTGCTCGGCTCCCATTTCTCGCGGGTAAAGGTGCGGGTCTCGCCCGCCTTGATGTTCGCGAGAAGCGTGTTGAAGAACTCGAGGCCCCACTTCGCCGCGAGCTGCGACTCGATCGCGCGGGCCGCGGTGCGGCCGAGCGTCGAGAACAGCACGGACGGAGGCGCCTTGAGCGCGCCGAGCGCGTCGGTGACCGCGCCCTTGATGTCGTCGTTGCCCGCGGCGTAGCCGACGAGCATGCGCGAGAGCGGACCGACCTCCATCGCGTGGCCCTTCCAGCGCGGCGTCTTCAGCCAGGAGTATTTTTTGTCGACGTCGAGGTGCTCGTAGGGCGGCTTCGGGCCGGAATACTTCAGGTTCGTCTCGCCGTCCCACGGGTGGAGGCCGCCGCCCTTCGAATATTCATACCACGAGTGGTCGATGAACTCCTTGATCTCGTCCTGATCGTTCTTCGGGTCGACGGGGTGAACTTCGTTCAGGTTGCGGCCGAGGATCGCGCCGCGCGGGAACTTGAAGCTCTTCACGTCTGCGAAGCCGTTCGTCGGCAGATCGCCGTAAACGAGATAGTTTTCGAGACCGCCGCCGATGCCCGCCCAGTCGAGATAGAACGGCGCGACCGCGAGCACGTCCGGGATGTAGACCTGTTCGACGAATTCTTTCGCGCGCTGCAGCGTCTGGCCGACGAAGGCGAGACGCTCGGCGTTGATCGCGTTGGCCTCGTCGATGTTGATCGAGCACGGCACGCCGCCCACGAGATAATTCGGATGCGGATTCTTGCCGCCGAAGATCGTGTGGATCTTCACGATCTCCTTTTGCCACTCGAGCGCTTCGAGGTAATGGCCGACCGCCATCAAGTTCGCCTCGGGCGGAAGCTTGAACGCCGGATGGCCCCAGTAACCGTTGGCAAAGATGCCGAGCTGGCCGCTCTCGACGAATTTCGTGAGCCGCTTCTGCAGCTCGACATAGTAATTCGGCGAGCTCTTCGGATACTTCGACAGCTTCTGCGCCAGCGCGGAGGTGGCGACCGGGTCAGCCTTCAGCGCGCTGATGACGTCGACCCAATCCAACGCATGCAAGTGATAGAAATGCACCACGTGGTCATGCATGTATTGCGTGCAGAACATGATGTTTCGGATCAGTTCTGCGTTCGCGGGGACGTGGATGCCGAGCGCGTCCTCGACGGAACGCACCGAAGCGAGCGCGTGCACCGTCGTGCACACGCCGCAAACGCGCTCGCAGAACGCCCAGGCGTCGCGCGGGTCGCGACCGCGGAGGATGATCTCCAAGCCGCGCACCATCGTGCCGGCGCTCCAGGCATCGACGATCTTGCCGTCTTTCACCTCCGCCTCGATGCGGAGGTGGCCTTCGATGCGAGTGACAGGATCAACAACAATTCTTTCGCTCATGGTGTGGCTCCTCCGGGGTTAGGATTTGGACTCCGGGTTGTCCTTCTCGGCCTGCTCGGCGTTCTCGCCGGCGTGTTCGCCGATTTCGTGGCGCTTGCGGATGTTGGTCATCACGGCGTGGACGGCCGCGCCGCCCGCCGAAGCCGCCAACGCGGCAATGCCGAGCTTGTCGGCCGTCTGCTCGATGCCGAAGCCTGGGAACGCCGGCACGCGTTGGTAGAAAGGTCCGTTGTCCCAGAAATTCGCCTCGGAGCAACCGATGCACGGGTGACCCGACTGGATGGGGAAGCTGATGCCGCCGTTCCAGCGAATCGTGCCGCAGGAGTTGTAGGTCGACGGCCCGCGGCAACCGACCTTGTAGAGGCAGTAGCCCTTGCGCGCGTTCTCGTCGTCGAAGCTCTCGACGAAGAGACCGGCGTCGTAGTTCGGGCGGCGATAGCACGTGTCGTGCACGCGGCGCGAGTAGAACGCCTTCGGGCGGCCGAGATTGTCGAGCTGCGGGATGCGGTCGAACGTGAGCAGGTGCACCAGCACGCCGGCCATGACTTCCGCGATCGGCGGGCAGCCTTGGACGTTCACGATGGGTTTGCCGCCGATGATCTTGTGGATCGGCTTGGCGGAAGTCGGGTTCGGCTTCGCGGCCTGCACGCAACCGGAGCAGGCGCAGTTGCCCCACGCGACGACGGCCTTCGCGTCCTTCGCCACTTCCTCGGCGATCTGCAGCGCGGTGCGGCCGCCGATGCAGCAATACACGCCGTCCTCCGCCGTCGGCACGGAGCCTTCGATGCAGAGGAGATACTCACCCTTGTAATTCTTGATCGTGTCCTGGAGGGATTTCTCCGCTTGGTGACCGGAGGCGGCCATCAGCGTCTCGGAGTAGTCGAGCGAAACCTTGTCGAGCAGGATGTCGGCGACGATCGGGTGCGAGCTGCGGATGAAGGACTCGCTGCAGCACGTGCATTCCTGGAAATGCAGCCAGACAACGGGAATGCGCTTCTTCGTCTCGAGCGCCTTGGTCATTTGCGCCACGCCGGTTTGCTCCAGCCCGATACAGGCGCCCATCCAGGCGCAGAACTGCAGGAAGTCACGTCGGCTTACGCCGCGCGCCAACATGTGTTCGTAGATCGTTTCGTCCTTCTTTTGGGGTTTCGTTGCCGATTCGATTTCCATGGTTGCGAAGCGGCGCGCTCGTGCGTGGGGCGGGAACGTCGCGTTAGGGTTGAGTAACAAGAAACAATAAGGAGTCGTGTGTCCTGACTGCGTCCCCAGAGTAGCGGAGCGCGCGGATCGCGCATATGCACCGCTTGGCAAAGGGTGCGCAGTCGTTGGCGAAAATTCGCTCTCCGCTCGACGCGCGCGCCCGCCGGGTGCAATGCATTTCCCCATGCACGAAGTCGGCATCATCGAGTCCGCGCTCGAGGTGATTCGCCGCGAGGCGCGCACTCATCAGGCGACCCGGGTCACCCGCGTCGTGATGCGCATCGGCGCGATTTCCGGCGTGGACGTCGACGCGCTGCGCTTCGGCTTCGAGGCGTGCACGCCCGGCTCCATCGCCGAGGGTGCCGAGTTCGAGATCGAATCCATCCCGGCGCGCGCCCACTGTAAAGACTGCGCCACGGACTTCACCATCGAGAGCGGCTTCATCTTCCAATGCCCGCACTGCGGCGCGTTCTCCGGCGACGTCCGCTCGGGCAAGGAGCTCGAACTCACCCGCCTCGAATTCGCCACCGACACATCCCCTTCCGACCATGTCCGCTGAAAATCCCATCCTCGCCGACGACGGCATCCGCATCAACGCCCTCAACGGCGGCGCCGT
Source organism: Opitutia bacterium (assembly GCA_016217545.1). Classification (NCBI taxonomy): domain Bacteria; kingdom Pseudomonadati; phylum Verrucomicrobiota; class Opitutia; species Opitutia bacterium. The sequence goes on from JACRHT010000004.1 coordinate 60,493, forward strand.
CTCCCCCACCCGCTCGCTCTCCGCGCCGCTCTCCGCGGAGATCAGCGCCGCTCTCCAAGCCAGCCCCAAGGGCGAGGTCCAAGTCCGCTCGCTCGACCTCAGCATTCCGCTGCTGGAGAAAAACGACATCCTCGCCGAGCGGAACCGCGGCTACTTCCTCGGCCGCGGCCTCCTCGCGCTCAACCTCGTCTCCTCGCCCGGCGCCGGCAAAACCACGCTCCTCGAACGCACGCTCGACGAGTTCGGCCGCGAAGTCCGTTGCGCCGTCCTCGTCGGCGATCTCGAGACCGACAACGACGGCCGCCGCCTCAATCGCCCGCACGCCTCCGTCGCGCAAATCACCACCGGCACCGTCTGCCATCTCGACGCCGGCATGATCGCCCGCGGCGTCGAAGCCCTCGACCTCACCGGCGCGAAAGTCCTCTTCATCGAAAACGTCGGCAACCTCGTCTGCCCCGCCTCCTTCGATCTCGGCGAACAAGTCCGCGTCGTCCTCCTCTCCACCACCGAGGGCGAGGAGAAGCCGCTGAAGTATCCGCCCATCTTCAAGTCCGCCCATGTCGTCCTCCTCACCAAAGTGGACGTCGCCGACGCCCTCGGCTTCAACCGCCAGCTCGCCCTCGACAACATCCGCAAGATCGCTCCTCAGGCGCAGATCATCGAAGTCTCCTCCCGCACCGGCGAAGGCCTCGCACAATGGTATGACTACCTGCGCGCGCGCCTCCCGAAATCCTGACCGCCCGAATCGTTCTCGTTCTCATTCTCCTTCTCGTTCTCCAAAACAAAAACGCCCGCCCCGGCTCAAACCCCGAGAGAACGAGAACGAGTAAGAGAACGAGAACGATCCAGCCTACAGTCCTCCGCCTTCCGCTCTCAACTCTAGGCTCTCAGCTCTCAGCTCTAGACTCTCAGCTCTCAGCTTTCTTCCTCCTCCCCCATGCCCACCACGCCCACGCTCCTCGATACGCTGCTCCGCGTCCGCGGCACCGTGCAGGGCGTGGGCTTCCGGCCGTTCGTTCATCGCACCGCGGTTCGCCTCGGTCTCCGCGGCTGGGTGCGCAACGACGCCGAAGGCGTCCTCCTCCGCGTGCACGGCGACGCCACGCAAATCGCCGCGCTCGTCGACGCGCTTCACCACGAAGCCCCGCCCGCCGCCCGCGTCGTCGCGGTCGAGCGCTCCGACCCGGCTGCGGACGAGCAGCCCGTCGGCTCGCACTTCACCATTTCCGAGAGCGACGCCAGCCGCGGCACCGCACCCACCGCCACCACACCACCCGATCTCGCGCTGTGCGCCGACTGCGAACGCGAGCTGCTCGATCCCACCGATCGCCGCCACCTCTACCCGTTCATCAACTGCACCCAATGCGGCCCGCGCTACTCGCTCATCGAGCAGCTCCCCTACGACCGCCCGCGCACCACCATGCGCGCGTTTCGGATGTGTCCCGCCTGCGCCCGCGAATACCACGACCCGCTCGACCGCCGCTTCCACGCCGAACCCAACGCCTGCCCCGCATGCGGCCCGCAACTTTCCCTCACCGACTCCGCCGGACAAATCGTCGCCGACTCTCACGATGTCTTGAACGCCGCGGTGGCCGCGCTGCGTGACGGCAGGATTCTCGCCGTGAAAGGCCTCGGCGGCTTCCACCTGATGTGCGACGCCGCCAACGAGGTCTCCGTCGCCGAGCTGCGCAACCGCAAGCATCGCGAGGAAAAGCCGCTCGCCGTCATGTTCCCCGACCTCGCCACGCTGCGCGACTACGCCGACGTGCCCCCGGTCGCGGAAAAGCTCCTCACTTCCCCCGAGGCCCCGATCGTGCTCATCCGCCGGCTCGAAAACAGCCGCCTCGCCTACAGCGTCGCTCCGTCGAATCCCTGGATCGGCGCCCTGCTGCCCTACACGCCCTTGCACGCTCTGCTGCTGCGCGCGTTCCAAGGCCCGCTCGTCGCCACCAGCGCGAATCTCTCCGAGGAACCGCTCTGCACCGACAACACCGAGGCGCGCGAACGTCTCGCCGGCATCGCCGATCTGCACCTCTCCCACGACCGCGTGATCGCGCGCCCGGTCGACGACTCCGTCATCCGCCTCTCGCGCACCAGCCAGACCATCTTGCTCCGCCGCGCGCGCGGCTACGCCCCCGCACCGCTGCGCCTCCCCGGTGCACTCCACGAGACGACGCTCTGCGTCGGCGCGCAGATGAAGAACACCGTCTCCGTCGCGGCAGGCGATCAGGTGGTTCTCAGCCCTCACATCGGCGACCTCGGCAACGCCGCCACGCAAGCCGTCTTCGAGCGCACCATCGCCACGCTCAGCGAACTCTACGAGGCCCGCCCGCTCGTCGTCGTCCACGACAAGCACCCCGACTACGCCTCCACCCACTTCGCCGGCCGCACCGGCCTGCCGCAGCTCGCCGTGCAACACCACCTCGCCCACGTCCTCGCGTGCCTCCTCGAACACGAGCAACCGGCCGACGGCGTCCTCGGCATTTCGTGGGACGGCACTGGCTACGGCGAAGACGGCACCGTCTGGGGCGGAGAGTTCATCCTCCTCGAAAAGAACCGCGCCACGCGCTTCGCCCGCCTCCGTCCGTTCCGCCTCCTCGGCGGCGACGCCGCCGTGAAGGACGCCCGCCGCGTCGCCCTCGGCCTCGGCCACGAGATGGATTTGCTCGGCCCGCTCTGCGCCCGCTTCCGCTTCTCGCCGATCGAGCACTCGACGCTCCAGCAGATGCTCGCCCGCGGCTTGAACTCCCCGCTCTGCTCCAGCGCCGGCCGCCTCTTCGACGGCGTCAGCGCGCTGCTCGGCCTTTGCCTGCGCAACAGCTTCGAAGGCCAAGCCCCCCTCCGCCTCGAGGCCGCCGCCACCCGCGCCGCCGGCACGCGCACCGTGCTGCCCTTCGACGTCGTGCGCGCCGCGTCGCCCGGTGCGTATCTCGACGTCGACTGGGCTCCCGCGATCTCTCAATTGCTCCGCGACCCGCGCGGTCCGGACGAACTCGCTGCCGATTTCCATCGCGGTCTCGCCCGCGCCATGGTCGCCGTCGCCACCGAGGCCGGCGTCGGCACCGTCGCGCTCACCGGCGGTTGTTTCCAAAACGCGCTCCTGCACGACCTCGCCACCGAAGCGCTCGGCAACGCGGGCTTCAAAGTCCTCACGCACCGCCGCCTCTCACCCAACGACAACTCCATCGCCGCCGGCCAGGCGCTCGCGGCGCTCTGGGGCCTCACCTCCGTCGACCTCCCCACATGACTGCCGTCCTCCTTCTGCCCGCCGTGCTCGTCTTCCTCTTGGTCGTCGTCCTCGCCGACCAAACCCGCCGCGAATGACGCGCAGCGATCAGCTCTCAGCCCTCAACTTCCTCCGCCCCTACTCGCTACTCACTACCCGCTACTCGCTACTCCCTTCCCTCCATGTGCCTCGCCGTCCCCGGTAAAGTCGTCGAAATTCTCGGCGACGATCCGCTCCTCCGCTCCGCGAAAGTCAGTTTCTCCGGCGTGATCAAACTCGTCAGCCTCACCTGCACGCCCGACGCCAAGCTCGGCGACTACGTGCTCGTCCACGTCGGCGTCGCCATCAGCACCGTCGACCCCGAGGAGGCCGCGCAGACCTTCGAATACCTCAAACAAATGGGCGAACTCGACGGCATTGAACTCCCTGCTTCGCCTGAAGCGAAGCTTCAGGACGAACCGCGCCGTAGCTCGCAGAGCGGAGGCGGGGCATGAAATACGTCGACGAATACCGCGACGCCGCGCTCGTCCGGAAACTCGCCGACGCCATCACGCGCGCCGCCACGCGCCCGTGGACGATCATGGAAATCTGCGGCGGCCAGACGCACGCCATCGTGAAGTTCGGCCTCGACGATCTCCTCCCGAAAAACATCACGCTCGTCCACGGCCCCGGCTGCCCCGTCTGCGTCACCAGCGCCGACCTCATCGACCAAGCTGTCGAACTCACGCTCCAGCACGGCGCGATCCTCTGCTCGTTCGGCGACATGCTCCGCGTGCCCGGCAACGGCATCGACCTGCTCACCGCCAAGGCCCGCGGCGGCGACGTCCGCATCGTCTACTCGCCCCTTGACGCCGTCGGCATCGCCAAGGCCAACCCCGCGAAGCAAGTCGTGTTCTTCGCCGTCGGCTTCGAAACGACCGCGCCCGCCAACGCCATGTCCGTGCTCCTCGCCGAACGCGACGGCGTGAAGAATTTCTCCATCCTCACCTCGCACGTCCTCGTGCCGCCCGCGATGCGCGCCATCCTCGGCGCGCCCGACAACCGCGTGCAAGGCTTCCTCGCCGCCGGCCACGTCTGCACGATCATGGGCACCGAGGAATACGGCCCCATCGCCCGCGACTACCGCGCCCCGATCATCATCACCGGCTTCGAACCGGTGGACATCCTCGAAGGCATTTTGCTCTGCGTGAAACAGCTCGAGTGCGGCCGCACCGAAGTGGAAAACGCCTACTCCCGCGCCGTCCGCACCGAAGGCAACACCCACGCCCGCACGATCGTCGAAACCGTCTTTGAAATCGCCGACCGCGACTGGCGCGGCATCGGCGTGATCCCGCAAAGCGGCCTCGCCGTCCGGGAGAAATACGCCGCCTACGACGCCGCAAAACGCTTCCCGCTCACGACCTCGAACGCCAACGGCTGCACCGAATGCATCAGCGGCGAGATCATGCGCGGCGTGAAGAAGCCGCACGACTGCCCCGCCTTCGGCACGCGCTGCACGCCCGAGTCCCCGCTCGGCGCCCCCATGGTCAGCAGCGAAGGCGCCTGCGCCGCCTACTACCGCTACCGCAGCCGCGCCCTGGAGCCGGCCACCCCGTAGCGCCGCTCTCCGGCCGGCCCAGTTTTTCTGGATTCACAAATCGAAGGTAGCGCCGTGGCGCCGCAGCCAGTCTTTGCGCTCGGCGTAGGCGGGCATCACCTTGTCGACCTCGTTCCAAAACGCGGCGGTGTGGTCGAGGTGATGATGGTGGCAGAGCTCGTGAACGACGATGTAGTCGATGACCTGCGGCGGAGCCATCATGCACTTCCAATGAAACGCCACGTTCCCCGTCGGCGAGTAGGACGCCCAGCGATGGCCGAGTTCGCGCACGGCGAGGCGGCGCACCGGCGCGGCGACCTTCGGGGCGAAATACGCCACGCGTTCCGTGAGCCAGGCGCGACCGCGAGCAATGTAGTAGTTTCGAAACGCCGCTCGCGCCGCGGCCACGGCGCCGCGCTCGGCGAGATCGCGCCGCAGGCAGAAACGGCCGGCGCGCAGGCGCAACGGCTCCTCCTGATCGGCCACGAGCAGCAGGCGGTAGGAGCGGCCGAGATAAAGGAAACCTTCGCCGTTGCGAAACTCGCGCAGGACGCGCGTGGCGTTGAGGTCGCGCCACTCGGCGAGATTGCGATAGATCCACGGGCGCTTCGCCGCAACGAGGGCGGCGATGCGCGCGTCGTTCGCGTCTTGCGGGGCGCGCACGAGCAGCCGGCCGTCGCGCTCGATCACGATGTCGGCGGTGCGGCGCCGGCTGCGCACGATTTCGTAGGTGAACGCGGGATCGGCGGGACGGATCATCGCGTCAGCTCCTGATGGCGTTTCTCGGCGAGATTCACGATCTCGACGGCGAGGCGCTCGTGCAGCACCGCCAGCTCCGGCAGCTCGGCGAGCAGTATCTCGGTGGCGATCGCCCCGCGGAGTTTTTTCACCTCGATCGGTTTTTTCCAGAAATCGACGATGTCGATCCGCTCCTGGAAAATCTCGACGATGCGGCGCAGCAGCGCGGTGAGCGCGGGCTCGTGCGCGGCGGGTGCGATGCCCTCGGCATAGGCGAGTTGCACGACGAAGTCGTAGAAAGCCGTCGCTTCGCGGCTCAGGCCGGCGCGAGCGGTGGTGCGTCCGGCCTCGGCTTCGCGACGGAGCTGCTCGCAGCCGGCGACGATGGCTTCCCAATTATTCTTCTGCTGCTGGAGCAGGCGTTCGAGTTTGTCGCTCAGGCGCTGGTAGAAGGCGGGGTCCTCGTCGAAGTGGACGGTGCAGTGCTTGCGGATCGCGTGCTCCATCTCGCTGGCCTTGGCCTCGGCGTTGCCGCCGGCGTGCTGTTGCACGCGGGCGAGGAAATCGGGTGAGAGCAGTTCGACGGGCGGGATGCGCGGGTCGATGCCGAGCTCGATCAAGTGCTCGTTGATGAGCGCTTTCACCTTCGCGCCGGCATCGCCCAGGTCGAGCGACTCGTCCTTGTAGCGCTCCTTCACCATGCGCAGGAGATAACCGAATCGCCGGGCGGGGCCGCGGTAGGCGTGACCGCGGGCGTCGGGGAGGATGAGGTTGAGGCTCTGGAGGAATTTCTTGAGGTAGACCTCGAAGTCGGCGCGGCGCCGCAGGTCCTGCATCGCGGATACCGCGGCGTGCACGACGGCGACTTCCGAGGCGGGACCGCCGCAGCGGCCGTGCACGAAAGCGTCGATCTCCGGCACGCCCGCGGCGCGGAAATGCTGGAGCAAGCGCTCGAAACGCTCCTCGAGGATCGGCAGCTCGGTCGCGAGATCCTTCAGGCCCTCGCGCAGGTCCGCCGCGTCCTCGGCGGCGTAGATCGAGAGCGCGGCGCCGAGGTGGTTCGCGAGGCCGATGTAGTCGACGACGAAGCCGCGGGACTTGCGGCGCGCGGTGCGGTTCACGCGGGCGATGGCCTGGAGGAGATTGTGCTCCTCGAGCCGCTTGTCGATATACATGACCTGCTCGATCGGCGCGTCGAAGCCGGTGAGCAGCATGTCGCACACGACGAGGAACGCGATACCGGTGAGCGCGCGGTCGGGATCGTCGAGGTCGAACGGCCGGCAGAAATTCTCCACGGCGTTCCAGCGTCGCGCCTCCTGGCGGACCGCGGTGAGCGCGGCGGCCTCGTTGGTCGGATCGGCGGAGACGACGACGGCGACTTTCAAAAACTCGAGCCGGCGGACGAGCACGGCGTCGGGTTTCTCCTGCGCGTGTTCGCGCGCGATGCGCTCGGCGAGCGCGGTGCGGATCGCCTGCTGGTAGCGGAGCGCCGCGAGTTTCGAGTGACAGACGACCTGCGCCTTGAAGCCGTCGGGCAGGATATTGTCGACGTAGTGCGCCACGAGGTCGCGGGCGATGGCGCCGATGCGCTGCTCGGCTTCGAGGAGGTCGCCGGTGGCGCCGTATTTCTTTTTGATCGCGGCGATCTCCTCGGGCGTGCGCTCGGCGAACAGGTCCTCGAATTTCCGCTCGAAGCCGGCCTTGTCGCGTAGCGCGGCGTCGGCTGTGCGGCCTTCGTAGAGGATCTGGAGCGTGGCGCCGTCGTGCACGGCGTCCATGAGCTTGTAGGTGTCGATGTAGTCGCCGAAGCGCTTCACGGTGCGCCGCGCGCCGTGTTTCTCCGTGATCAGCGGCGTGCCGGTAAAGGCGATGCGCGTCGCCTGCGGAAACGCCTCGAAGAGATTGTCGCCGAGGTCCGAGCCCTGCGTGCGGTGCGCCTCGTCGATCATCAGCAGGATGCGCGCGGAGGGATTGACGACGCCGAACGTCTCCGCCGACGGCGGCGCGCCGTAGGTGGCGAGCGCTTCGGCGACGACGAGCGGCAGCGACTCCTCGCGCTCCATGAACTTGTGGACCATGACCATGTTGAGGTCCGAGGCGTCGGTGGAGAGCTGTGCGCGGAGGTCGGCGGTGCTCGCGATGACGTTGACCCGGCCGCCGATGAGTTTCGCGGTGGCGGCGAGCTGCTCCTCGAGGTCGAGGCGGTCGTTGACCAGCACGATCTTGAAATCCGCGAGGTCGGCGGCGGCGCGGAGCATGCGCGCGACGAAGACCATCGTGAGCGATTTGCCCGAGCCCTGCGTGTGCCAGACGACGCCGGAGCGCTCCTCGGGCGTGCGGCCCTCGCGCAGCCGCTGCACGATGCGGCGCGCGGCGCGGTATTGCTGGTAACGGCACACGACCTTTACGCGGCGCCCGGCGTCGGTGTCCGTGAACACCGTGCAGGTGCGAAGCACGTCGAGCAGCGTGGCGGGCGCGAGCAGGCCCTGGATCAATTTCTCCTGTGCGCGCTCGATGCCGAGCGGCGGCGCGTAGGCGCGGCGGCTCTCGGGCCAGATGTCCTTCCACGCGTGGAAATGCTCGTGCTCCGACGAGATCGTGCCGGGTTCGGCCTGCTCGCCGCAGGTGCGGATGAGCAGCGCATTCGAGTAGAACAACCGCGGCTCACCCTCGCGCAAGCCGGCGGCACGCGTCTCGGCACGGCCGTCACGGTAGCGGAGGAGCTGTTCGCCGGCGGCGTGGAGCGGATTCGCGGTGTTGGCGTCGCTGATCTTCGCTTCGACGACGACGAGCGGGATGCCATTCACGAAGAGCACGACGTCGGGGATGATGCTGCGCTTCACGCCGCCGGGCGTATCGAGGCGGAACTGGTTGATCGCGTGGAAGACGTTTCGCTCCGATCGCGCGAAGTCGATCAGCTGCACGACGGGATGTGCCTCGCCGGTGAGTTCGTTGAGGTCGACCTGGGCCTTGAAGAGCAGCGCTTGCACGGCCTCGTTGATCTCGAGCAGCGAGCGCGCGGGCTGGCGCAGCCACTGGTCGCGCAGGTCGTCGAGCTGGCGGTCGGTGAGCCACGGGCGACCGTCGGCGGTGAGATTCAACGCGCGCACCGCGGCGCGGAAAACCTCCGGCAGATGCACCTCGCGGAAACTCGTGCGCAGGCTCGCGGCGGGATCGCTCGGGATGGCGCCGTGCCCTTGGTCGATCACCGTCCAGCCCAGCGCGGCGAGCTGGTCGAGGAAGGGTTTTTCGACGTGGAGGTATTCGGACATCGGCGGAGGTCGGAATGTGGCGGACGCGGAAACGGAAGACGACCGCCGTCATCCGCGGTCAGGCAGCCCCATTGAGCAACAGCGGGCCCGGCGCGGCAAGACTGGCGCAGCCCGCGGGCAGAAAACGAAAACCCCGGTCGAGACCGGGGTTTCGCGAATTACTTCAACAGGCGCTGACGAGCCTCTTGCTCGCTTTTGCGTCTGGCTTCGAGCAAGCGATCGAGCTCCGGAATCGCTTCTTCCATGAAGGACTCGCGGAACTCGTTGTAGGCTTCCTCGGTGGGGAAAAGCGGCTTGGCCAGGGTCGCTTGGTTGGGAACGAGCTCAATGGCGGGAGGCATAAAACGTCAGAGTGAATGAAGGTTTGAGCGGAAAAGGGAATACGAAATTGCGCCGACTAGGGGGAACTCCTTGATGGCTTGGGGCTGGTTAAAGGGCGATCCGAGATCGACCATGAGCTTCTCCGGATAGTGCAGTGCGATCCACCCGTCGGGTTCATGCGCGTTGCGTGTCGCATCCCACAAGACCTCGCCCAGCACGCGCTTGCTTTTCGCATATTCATCGAAATCAGCCAGTTCGCAGACCCATATAAAGTGCGGCATGGGCAGGTTGCGGTAGGCTTGGGCCACCATCGGGTGTCCCATGCCCCGCTCTTCCAATCGCCTCTTGAAGGACCGTGAGTTGGCTAAAAAGAGCCGCAACATCAGCCTTTTTCCGGCCAGTAGCGGCGAATGCGTCCTGATGCCGGTTTTGGCGTGCCGGAGCAGGATCTCGATCACCCGACCTGCCTGATCGGCGGTCAGGAACACTTTCTCGGGCAGGGGCACGATGAATTCGTCAATCTGTTTCCAGCGATACTTCGAATCGTGCGGTGCGGTGGGCCCTGGCTCGCGCAGCATCTGATAAGGGAAGTCGTTGTCGTCGCTCACAACGAGCGACTGATTGAAGAAGGAAGAATACTCGAACTTGTCCTTCTTCCCACGCGCCCGCCTCGCATAGTCCGAAGCGTGCCCGTTGCACACCACGACGTGTCCCGGCACCGTGACCAGCAGCGGCAACCCCGACTCGATGTAGGTGTAGAGCAGGTGGTAGAACTGGGCCGGATATTGTTTCCGGCTGTAAATCACCGGCGAGAATCGCTGCAACCGCAACGCCTCCGCCAACTGCCACGAGTAAAGCCCGGCCGAGGGATACACTCGATTGCCCGCCGCATGCTGGTTCGCGAGATTCGTGATCTGGAACGGCAGGATTTCCGAATACCACGAGTAGCGGTTGCTGTAGTAGCGCAGCAGCATCCACAGCGCCGACTGGGCGCACACGGTCGCATCCGAGCCCTGACTGATGAAGGGAAATCCCTCGACGCGCAGCCGCGTGCCCATGATCTGCACCTGCTCCTCGCAGATGCTCAGGTGCGCCGACTTTTCGAGCCGCACCTGATGCGAGAGCAGCGTGCGCCCGAGGCAATTCGGTTTCGTGGGCCGGATGACCGCATACCCGAGATAGTGCTCCTGCACCGCCGGCAAGGCCGCGACGATCTCCGCCTCGCTCATCGGCGCCGCAAAGAAATGCAGCCGCACGCACCGCGCCGACGGCGTGTTGAAACGCTTCGAGTGGAAGTGCGAGAACGTGTCGCGGTAGTCCTTGTCGATGTAGTAGCGCTCGATCACCACGCTGCGACACACCGGCTCCAACAACGGCCGCAACCGTTTGAGACCCCGGCGATCCAGTTCCGGGCTGACGAGTTGCCGGAGGGACTCCCAACCGTCGATCGCATCAAATGTGAGGAAGACAAAAACGCCCGTGGCGTTGGAAATCATGGGGGAGTGCGCGTAGAAGCTTGGCCCATTGGCGGTGGAACAAGACAGCTCGGCGGCCCTCTGGCAACTCAGGTTTTCCCTCTCCCGGTCCCCTAGCCCGGCGGCGTCAGCAGCGCCTGCATCAGGCCCTGCTTCTGCTCCCGCAGCTTCGCGAGGCGGGCGGTTTCGGCGGCGAGGGTGGATTCGAGCGGCGCCAAGATTGATGCGATCGATAATTGCTCGGCCGGAGTCGGGTAGGGAATTTGAAGGTCTCTGATGTCGCCCACCTTGACGTGTCCGACTGTCGAACCACCGGAGATCACATCGAGACGCTTTTGGATTCCGACGGACTGAAGCACATGCAGAAGAAAATAAGCATCGAGGTGATCAGGATTGGGTCGGTAGAGCATCATGCGCTGCCCTAAGCAGGCTGCGTCAATTTCCGGCGGTATCATGCACACTTCGCCAACTGGTGCCTCTCGTGTTATTACGATATCGCCGACCTGTGGTTTTCCTCGTGCGGTCCAAATCTGATACGAGAGAGCGTCTGTGTAGACAAGATTTGTGCGGACAAAGCGTCCATGTCTAACATTCGGGGTTCGGATTACCGGGTGGCCTTCTTCAGTGATCGGCGGAGTTCGATTCTTACAGTCGATAATCGATGAGCAAACTTGGTGGCAGCACTTTACCGTCCACTCCCGCGGCAGCCAGCCGAGTGGGGTTTCGTGGTAGAGGGCGGGGGCTTCGGCGCGGGGTGGGCGGAGCTGGCCGGTGGGCGTCAGGCCACGCGTGAACAGGTCGTGCATCAGTCCCGCCTTCACCTGCTGCTGCTTCGCGATCAACGCCTCCGTCGCCTCGATCGCCTCATCCACCGTCCCCAAAATCTCCGCGATCCGGCGCTGGTGAGACAAATTGGGAATTTGAACTTTTGCTCCCGCCAAACGCTGCCCGGTAATGCTCGGAAACGTAGAGCCACTGCCCCGCGCTTCTTCCAGTATTTCAGCAGCGAGTTCACGCAGGACAAATTCGAGAAAGGGCGTGGTTGCGAGGCCGCTTCGTCCCCTGATCGCCGCGATTCCTCGTCCGATGCAAAAGGTGTCGTTTGAAATGTTGATTCGTCCGGTCGTGCTGCCGCGCACGCATATCAAGACGTCGTCTGGGTTGCATGTTTTCGTAGGAGCGGTTGTCCACTGAACCGCAGTCGGAAACCGCTTACCAAACTCAACAGGCCCGTTGATCAACGGCAGACCAACCCCGTCTTCGTTATAAGTAGTGCCGGGAGGTGATTGCCCCATCACTATCTCGGAAACGCGCCCTAGCGTTGTTTCTGTCCACTCACTCATACCCTAGCTCCTGCAAAAAGCCGTGCAGCTTGACCGTGGCGGCGGCGCGTTGCGCTTCGAGCGTCGTGGCGGTGACGGCGTATTTGGCGTGGAGGTTTTCCAGCGCGGCGAGGCAGGCGCGCTGGTCGGCGCGCAGATACTCCTCGTAAATCCGGCGCAGCTCGCGGTGGAAGCGCGCGAGGATCACGCGGCGGGCCTCGGTGCGGTCGATCTTCTGGCGCGCGGCGGCGACGAGCTCCTCCTGCTTCTTCTCGGTGGCGCGCAGCTCGGCTTGCAGCGTGCGCTCCTCGTCTTCGAGCGCGCGGTGGCGGGCGAGTTTTTGCTCGATCGCCTCGGCGGCGGCGGTGTGCGCGGCGACGGCGGCGGGCGGGCCTTCCTTTTTCGCGAGGCGGGCGGCGGCGCGGCACTCCTTGAGCTCGGCCTTGAGGCGCTTCACCTCGTCGCCGGGGAGGATGCCGGTGTCGTCGGCGTCCTCGTAGTCTTCCTCGTCGGCGGCGGCGAAGAGGGCGGCGAGCTCGGCGAGGCGCGTGCGCTTGCGCTCGAGTTCGGCGAGGAGCTCCGGGAACTGGCTCTGGAGGATGTCGGCGTCGGGGATGAGCTCGGGGCCCCAGCCGCTGAAGGCGATGGATTTGAAGTCGGGTTTGAAGAACTCGAAGTAGCGGGCGAGCGCGCCGCGGATCTGGTGCTCGGTGAGGAGCGAGGTCGGGCCGAAGGCGCCGGCGATGGAGGCGAGGAGGAGGCGGCGGAGTTCGTAGGCGTTGCCCTTTTTCGCGCCGACGGGCGCGAGGGCTTCGACGTGCGGGAGGTGTTTCTGCCACCACGCCTCGAGTTTGGCGAGGAAGGCGGCGTGGGCGGCGGCGAGGCTGGCGGCGGCGGAGACGAGCGCGGCGAGCGCGCGGCGGTCGGTGACGGCGGGGGCGAAGTCGGCGTAGGCGGCGGCGCCGGGGCGCGGCACGAAGAGGCGCGCGCGGAGGCCGGGGTAGTTTCGCCAGAAGCGGGCGAGCGACTCGATCTCGGCGAGGGGCACGCCGCCGTGGAGGTGGGCGCGGACATCGTGCGGCTCGGGCGGCGGGGCGTTGTCGACGTAGCGGCGGATGTTGCAGTTGTAGTCCTCGGCGGCGATCTCGGCGACGGGCACGAGGCGCGCGTAGCCGGGGACGGTGCGGCCCTCGCGGTAGACGTGGACGATCTTGGCGAGGTCCTCGGGGCGCAGGAAATTCTGGGCCTTGCCCTCGCGGTATTCGCGGTCGGCGTTGAGGAAGAGGACGTGGCGGCGCGCGGCGGCGTCCTTTCTGTTCATCACGAGGATGCAGGCGGGGATGCTGGTGCCGTAGAAGAGGCCGGCGGGCAGACCGATGACGGCCTCGAGCCAGCCCTGCTCGATGAAATAGCGGCGGGCCTCGCGCTCCTCGCCGCCGCGGAAGAGGACGCCGTGTGGCATGATCGTGGCGAGTTTTCCGTCGGCGCGCAGCACGGCGAGCATGTGCTGGACGAACATGAGGTCGGCCTTCTTGCCCTTCTCGGGCATCCAGACGTGGAAGCGGCCCGGGGCGTCGATGTCCTTTTTGACGTAGTTCTGGCTGAACGGCGGGTTGGCGAGGACGCGGTGGAAGCGCTTCAGGTCGCCGTCCTCCTTGTGCTGCGGGCGGCGCAGGGTGTCCTCCTGGCGGATGTCGGCGTGCGGGATGCCGTGAAGGAGCATGTTCATCTTGCAGATCGACCACGTGGTGCCGATCGACTCCTGGCCGGCGAGGGCGAGGTCGCGCGGATCGCCGCCGCACTCGCGCACGTGGTCGCGCGTCTGGATGAGCATGCCGCCGGAGCCGCAGGTGGGATCGTAGACGCTCATGCCCGGCTGCGGGTCGACGATCTCGACGCAGATGCGGACGACATCGGCGGGCGTGTAGAACTCGCCGGCCTTCTTGCCGGCGGAGTCGGCGAAGAACTTGATGAGGTATTCGTAGGCGGCGCCGAGGAGGTCGGGGAACTCGAAGTTCTCGTCGCGGAGGGGGATTTTTTCAAAGTTCTGGACGAAGTTGGCGAGGACGTCGTCGTCGAGGGTGCGCTGGCCGATCTTGCGGTTGAAATTGATGTGTTTGAGGACGTCCTGGAGGGCCTCGTGATTGGCGTCCTCGATGGCTTCGAGAGCCTTGTTGAGGCCGGTGCCGACGTTGGTCTTGAGGTGGCGGATCGCGGACCAGTGGGCCTCGGGCGGGACGAAGAAGTCGTAGTTGTCGCGGTTGGCGAGCTGGGCGGCGACGAGAGCGGGCTTGAGGCCGCGGGCGGTGAGGTCGCGCTCGAGTGCCTCGCGCTGCTGGTCGAACTGATCGCTCAGGCGCTTCAGGAACAGCATGCCGAAGATGTATTCCTTGTATTCCGAGGCATCCATGTTGCCGCGAAGATCGTCGCAGGCGCGCAAGAGGAGGCTGGAGAGCTGGGCGAGGGTCAGCTTGGCGGACATCGGGAGGAGGAAACGGCACTCGACCGGCCAGCGGCAAGGGCGAAGGCGCCGGCGCAGTGCCGCCGCTCCGCGCTCCGACCGAGCGGCGCGCGCGGTCGGGAGAAAATCGTCAGCGCTCGCTCCGCAGCACGATCAGGCCGAAGGCGATTTCGACGAAGCCGCCGCCGGCGGCGGCGATGGCGGGAGGCAGGCGCAGCATCGCCGCGCCGAAGCCGAGCGCGAGCAGCACCGCACCGCACGCCCAATAGAGTTTCAAGCCGTAGAGCGTCTGGAACGTCAGGTAGCGTCCGCCGATCAGCATCAGCATCGCCGGGAAAAACAGCGCGAGGCTCTGCAACCCGAGCACGAACGCGATCGCGATGCCCGCGATGAACCACACCGTGCCCTCCAGCGCTTGCGTGCCGAGCGGATTGCCCGCCGTGTGCGCGCCGGTGCGGCCGAGCAGTTTCGCCACGGCCATCGCGAGCGGATGAATCATCATGCCGCCAATCAACAGCGTCCACATCGCGTGGCGCGGCGAGACGAGCGTCGCGACGGTGCTGGCGATCAGCCACACCGCGCCGGAAACCAGCAGACCGGGCGCGCCGTTGCAGTAGCCGCGGCGCATGTCGAGTTGAGCGTCGGAGAAATTCATGGATGGAAAGCGTGGTGAGGAGACTGCGCCATCGATCATCGTTCAACAGAGTGACGTGCCGATGCGGAGCGCATGTCCGATATCGCCTGCGGCTCGGTAGACCTCAAGGCGGCCGGGCTTTCGTCGCGCGGCAAGAATTACAGAACGCGTTGAGGTCAACGCGTTCCACCCATGTGCGTCAATCTCGCGAGTCTCCATGGGGGCCGCCCGAAGGTCGGATGCCGTTCAGGGATTGGGCGAGTCTTCGAATGCGCTCGGCGGGCTCGGCGGCTGCGAAGGTCGCGGAGGAACGATCCGCGGCGGCGTGATGGAAGGCGGACGAATCACCGGCGGTGTCGGCACCGGCACGCGAATGTTCGGCGGATGGATGATGGGCGGGTGGATGATGGGTGGGTGGATCACCGGCGGGCGGATGTCGGGCGGCCGGACCACCGGCGGTTGCGGCTCAGGCGGAACGGGCGCAGCCGCGACCGGCGGAACGCTGGACGCAGCGGCGGCGGGAGGCGGCCGGCTGGACGTCGCCGCGCGGACGGCCGCGTCGGCCGCATCGGTTGGCGAGGAGACGGGAGTGGCGGAAGCGGTGGCCTGGCTGGCGGCCGCGACCGCTTGGTTGGCCGCGAGCAGGGCGGCGTTGGCCTGCTCCATGGCTTGGGACACGGATTGACTCGCTTGGGCGATGGCGGCGTTGAGCGCCGCGTCGGCCGCGGTCGGCACAGCGGGAACGGGTGACGGAGCTGGAGGGGTCGGAGGCGTGGGGCGCGGCGTGGACATGGCGCGCGAGCAAGTCAGGATTCTTTTCCGACGCAACCGCCATGTGCGACGTGGCGCGAAGGCGTGACGGAACCGGTTTCCTGGGTGGAGCGCGTTGACCTCAACGCGCTTCTTCGCGAGCGAGAATCGAACAGCGCGTTGGGGTCAACGCGCTCCACCTCGGGAATCACCATGTTCACTCGAAGGGGCTCTGCGCTTGCGTTCCGACTACGCGCCAACGACGACCGTGGAGTCCCGATCTCCACACGACCCGCTCCATCCGCCGCACGGCGCAGCATCATCGTCCCGCGCCTCGGGGCACCCGACACGTCCACGGGACGCCCCAGCATCCTTCTCGTGCTTCTTGTGGCCAAACTGCGCTGGCCTTCAAACCAAGCCGGCGGAAAGCCGGCGCTACTCAACAGATCCGCGGCAACTGCTCGCCGCTCAGGCGGTCGACGATGCGCTCGGCGCCGATGACGCTGCGTTGCGTGACCTGGCCGGCCGGGCCGGGCTTCACTTTGCCGATGATCGTCGCGGCGCCGGCATTGTCGCTCGCGGTGCGGTTGATGATCTCGACGGCCTGCACGGCCTGCGCTTCGGGCAAGATGCAGACGAAGCGGCCCTCGTTGGCCACGTAGAGCGGGTCGAGGCCGAGGATCTCGCACGCGCCCTGCACCATCTCGCTCACGGGCACCTTCGCCGCGTCGATCGCGAGCGCGAGTTTCGCCTGCTCGGCGATTTCCACCAGCGAAGTCGCGAGGCCGCCGCGCGTGAGGTCGCGCAGGCAGTGGATTTCCAAACCCGCCGCGAGCAACGCCTGCACCGGCGCGACGAGCGGCGCGCAATCGCTCGTGATCTCGCTCTCGAAACTGAGGTTGGCGCGCGTGGCCATGATCGCCATGCCGTGCCGGCCGATGTCGCCGCTGAGCACGATGGCGTCGCCGGGGCGCACGCTCGTGGGCGCGACGGTGAGCGGCGTCTCGATCACGCCCACACCCGCGGTCGTCACGTAGAGGCCGTCGCCTTTGCCGCGCTCGACGACCTTCGTGTCGCCGGTGACGATGGCGACGTTCGCGCGTTCCGCCGCTTCCTTCATCGAGGCCACGACTTTCTTCAACGTCTCGACGGGAAATCCCTCCTCGAGGATGAAGCCCGCGCTGAGCCACAGCGGCAGCGCGCCGCACATGCAGAGGTCGTTCACGGTGCCGTTGACGGCGATCTTGCCGATGTCGCCGCCGGGGAAAAACAACGGGCTGACCACGTGCGAGTCGGTCGTGAACGCCATCCGTCCGCCGCCGGGGAATTTCAACAGCGCGCCGTCGTGCTGCGCCTCGAGCGCGGGATTCGCGAACGCCGGCCGGAACACCGAATCGATGAGGTCCTGCGTGAGCCTGCCGCCGCCGCCGTGGCCGACCGTGATCTCGGTCTTATGCGACAACGGCACGGGACAGGTCGTGAAACCGGAGGACGTGGGACCGGCGGAACTCATGGCGCGCAGAGTAGAAAAGAGGCGGCCGAAACCCGAGTTTCTTTCGTGCGCAGGCCGTGGCGGGCAATGCGCATCTTTTGAGCGCCGGCGAACGAAGCGAGCGGGCCAACCGAGGTGGAACGCGTTGACCCCAACGCGTTCGGCGCGGATTGAGGTCCATCCGCTCCACCTTCGCGCGTCCGACACGAGAGACAGATCCGACCAATCCGTTTCCATCCGTGCCATCCGTGGTCAATTCACACTTTCGGACGCGGCGTCCGCGATACGCGCACGCCGAAGCGGGCGGGAAGCCTGCGCGACGTTCACTTCGCGTCCGGCGGCAGCGGCGGCAATTCGCCGGAGCCCGGCGCGACGCGGGCGAGGTTCGGCGTCAGTTCCGCCTCGGTGCGTCCGCCCGCCCAATCGAGTCCGGCGGCAATCGTCGTTTGAAAATACTCCGAAGCCCACACGTCCTCGCGGTGTCCGAGCGACGTGTAGAACACCCTGCCCTGCCCGTGCCGCTTCGCCCACGTGCACGGATAGGGCGCGCGCTGGTATTCGAGTCCCTCCATGCCGGCCGTCTCCTGCACCTGCACGACGTGCAGGTCGGGCGCGAAATCCTTCAGCGAATACCATTCCTCCGCGAAACGCGTCGCGGTCGGGAGTTTCTCGATCCCAGGAAAATCCGGCGCGACCAAGCGAATGGCCGCCTCCTGCTGCTTGCCGTGCCGGATGAACTCGCCGCCGAGGAAGCGCACCCACGGATGCGACTGCGCGCCGTGCGTCACCCAGCGGCCTGGCTCAAATTGGAATTTCACCTGCGGCTGCTCGCCGGTGTGCAGGCAATCCGCCGCGCTGTGGCAACCGACGAAGCCCTTGCCCGCCGCGACCGCCGCGTAGACCGCTTGCAGCCCTTCCTCCGTCATCGGCGGCTGACCGTCGACGTTCGGCACGCCACTCGTGAAGAAGCCGCATGTGTAGAAAAACAGCACGTCGAACTGCGCCAGGAATTCCGGCGTGATCAGCGTGCCGTCCTTCGCGAACGTGAACTCGTAACCGCGCTTCCGCCCGAGTTCCTCGAGGATTTTCTCCGCCCAGCTCGACTGGCCGTCGACGCGTTTGACGACCGAGTGCTCGAAGTTCGCCGACTTCGAGAAGAACAACACCCGCAAAGGTCGCGCGGGGTTTTCCGCGCCAGAGACGAGTCCTGTCATGAGGAGCAGCACGACGCCGAGACGTGCACAGAGCGGGCCGAGTGACATCAGGGAAGCCCCGCGTCAGGCGGAGCGACACAGCCCGGCCAGCCGCCGCACGCCTTCGCGCAGACGCTCGGGCGTGGAGTTCGAGAAGTTCAGCCGGAGGTGGTTCTTGCCGCCGTCGCCGGGGAAGAAGTCGCGGCCGGGCACGAATGCGACCTTCTGCTCGATGGCGCGCTCGAGGAGCTTCAACGCGTCGAGTTCAGCCGGTCCCGTCACCCAAAGGAACATGCCGCCCTCGGGTTTCGTCCACGAGTAGCCGGAGGGCAATTGCTCGCGCAGTGCCGCGTCGAGGATGCCGAAGCGCTCGCCGTAGGCCGCGCGGATGCGCGCGAGGTGCTCGGGCTGCTTGCCGCTGGTGAGATAGCCGAACGCCACGCGCTGGTCGAAGCTCGACGTGTGCAGGTCGGACGCCTGCTTGAGGATCAGCATGCGGTTGAAAATCTCGCTCGGCGCCACGACCCAGCCGAGGCGGAAGCCCGGCGCGATCGTCTTCGAGAACGTGCTGACGTAGATCACGCGGTCGGCCGTGTCCCAGTGTTTGATCGGGGCGACGTCCACGCCGCTGTAGCGCAGCTTGCCGTAGGGATCGTCCTCGACGATCCACAGGCCCTCGCGCGCGGCGATCTCGGCGAGCTTCTTGCGCCGTTCGGCAATGAGCGTGAGGCCGGTCGGATTCTGGAAACTCGGAATCGTGTAGAGGAACTTCGGGCGGTGCTGCTTGATCAGCTCCGGCACCGCTTCGGGAATCAAACCGAACTCGTCCGTGGGCACGCCGACGAATTTCGCCTCGAAGGTCTGAAACGCCTGGATCGCCGCGAGGTAGGTCGGATTCTCCGTCAGCACGACGTCGCCCGGATCGAGGAAGAGCTTGCCGGCGAGATCGAGCACCTGCTGCGAGCCGTTGGTGACGAGGACGTCCTCGCGCTTCGCCGAGATGCCGCGTGCCGCCATCTCGGTCGCGATCCACTCGCGCAGCGGCATGTAGCCCTCGCTCGGGCCGTATTGCAGGGCCTGGCTGCCTTCCTTCACGAGCACCGCATCGGCGGCGGCGCGGACTTCGGCGACCGGGAAAAGCTCCGGCGCCGGCAGACCGCCGGCGAACGAAATCACGTCGGGCTGCGCCGTGACTTTCAGGATTTCGCGGATCGTGGAGGGCCGCATCGTCGCGAGACGACGCGCGAAGGCATGGATGGACGCTGACACGGCGTCATAAGAAGTGGCCCGTTGCGCAAAAGCGAGCCGGGAGGCGTCCGGATTTTCTGTCATGCCCCGGGCTAAGCGGGGGAGAAAAACAGCTACTGGCGCCGCGCCCAAAGCGCCCATGCCTCAGGCCTGTGGCGGCGAGCGCGGAGCGAGCCGATCTCCGATCGGCCAAACGCCCCGGGGTCACCTGCGCTACCCGCGACAGCGCGACTCCGTGGCTCGCACCGAGCGGTAGGGCGGGACTGCTGGGCCCGCCGCGTGCGCGCATCACGTTCCCGGCGCGCCCAGCGGTCGCGCCCTACCCCAGGCTACCGCTTCCCCAGCAGCTCCTCGGCGTGAGCCTGCGCGCTCTTCGCGTTGCGGTCGCCGAGCATGCGCGCGAGTTCGCCGATGCGCTGCTTGCGATTCGCGTGGATCGGCTCGATGGCCACCGACGCCCGGTCGCCGCTCTGGTCCTTCGTAACCACGAGATGATTCGCCGCCTGCGCCGCGACCTGCGGCAGGTGCGTGACGCACAGCACCTGATGCTTCTCGGCGATGTCGGCCATCTTCTCGCCCACGATGCGGCCGATCTCGCCGCCGACGTTGGCATCGACCTCGTCAAACACCAGCAACGGCACGTCGTCGATCGCCGCGAGCACCGTCTTCAATGCCAGCATCACGCGCGCGAGCTCGCCGCTCGACGCGATGCGGCTGAGCGGCAGCGGCGCCTCGCCGACGTTGGGGGAAAACAAAAACTCCACGCCCGTGTCGCCGTGCGCCGTGAGCTCCGGCAACGCCGCGAACCGCACCCGGAAATCCGCCTTTTTGAAACCGAGTTGGACGATCACCTTCGCCGCCGCGCGCTCGAGCTGGCTGCCGGCCTTCTCTCGCGTGGCGCGCAGCTCCGCGGCCGACTTCTTCGCGGTTTTCAGCGCTTCGCCGATCTGCTTTTCGAGTTTCGCGAGCGAGCCCTCGACGTCGCTCTGCAGTTCGAGCCGGCGGCGCATCTCCTCGCGCGCCGCGATGACCGCTTCGAGCTTCGCGCCGTGTTTGCGCTTCAGGTCGAGCCACGCGTTCATCTTTTCCGCGAGCATCTCCGCCTGCTCCGCGTCGAAATTCAACGACGTTGCCAGCGACGAAAACTCCGCATCGAGATCGCCGAATTCGACCGAAGCCGACTGCAGCCGGTCTGCCAGCGCCTTGCTCGCCGGGTCGAGTGCCTCGAGTTGCCGCGCCTCGCGCAACAGCGCCGCGACGCGACCGAGCACGCCGTCGTCGCCGCTCAAACCCGTGCTCAATCCCGCCGCGAGTTGCGCGATTTCCTGCGCGCTCTGCTGCCGGTTGAAATCGCGCTCCAGCGCCGCGATCGCCTCGTCGGTCAGCTCCAACGCGTCGAATTTCTTCAGCTGCGCGCGCAGGAACTCGATTTGGTCCGGCGACAGCTTTTCCGCCGCGAGCAGGCGGTCGCGCTCGTCGACCAGCCCGCGCCACGCGGCGTAGGCGGCGGCGTATTTCGCGCGCGCGTCGTCGTTCTTCGCAAACAGATCGAGCAGCTCGCGCTGGCAGCCGTCTTTGAGCAAGCGGCGCGGCTCGCCCGGCCCGTGGAAGTCGATCCAGTGCTCGCCCAGCTCCTGCAACGCGCTGAGCGTCGCGAGCGAGCCGTTGACGGAGATCTTCGGCGCCTTCTCGCGCGGCACGCTGCGCTTGAGGATCAGCACGCCGTCGTCGCACGGCGGCAAGTCGAGCGCTTCCAGCGCGGCGTCGAGTTTGCGCGTGTCCGCGAAGAACAGCGCCGCCTCCACCTCGCACGCCGCGGCGCCTTGGCGGATGATCGTCTTGTCGACGCGCGCGCCGGCCAGCAACGACAGCGCGCCGAGCAGGATGCTCTTGCCCGCGCCGGTTTCGCCGGTCACCGCCGTGAAGCCGCTCTCGAACTCCAGCTCGACTTCTTCGAGCAGCGCGAGGTTGCGGATGCGGAGCGATTGCAGCATGCGGCAGGTGTTTAGCGGTCAGCTTCTTGAATGCACGCGAAAAGCCCGCGCCGCACCGTCCGGGGAAACTTTCCAAATAATCCTTGCACGACCCCGCCCGAATCGTTCACTCCTCGCCTTCCGTCGGACTCTTAGCTCAGTTGGTTAGAGCACTTCCTTGACATGGAAGGGGTCACTGGTTCGAGTCCAGTAGAGTCCACCATCTCCGCCGACGCCCGCAACTTGCGGGCTTTTTTGTTGGCTGAAATCGCGCGCTGCCGACTAGCTGGAGCCCGATGGTCACCCGCCCCGCTGCCGCCGCCCTGGCGGCTGTCCTGTTCGTCGCGTCCGCCGCCCTGGCCCAAACCGTGCCCGCCGAGCGCGCCGGTGCCGAGCTGCGCCCCAATCTCGCCGGCCAGATCGCGCGCCCGCTCCGCTACCGGCCCGAGGGCGGCGCTTTCGTGATCGTGAACAGCGCCGAGCGCTTCAACCGCCCGCTCTACGGCGGCGCCAGCGCGTTCCGCGTCGACGCGGGCGACCGGCCCGAATTCTCGCTCTACCTGCCCGGCCGCGGCGGCGTTCTCCGCCTCGCCCTGCTCACCGGCTCGTCGGCCAAATGGCTGAGCGACGCCGCGCAAATCACCGCGCGCTACCGCGCCGGCACGATGGTCTACGAGATCCGCGACGCCGTCCTCGGCGAGAGCGCCCTCGAACTCACCGCGCTCGCCCCGCGCTCCGCCGAGGGCCTCCTGTTGCGCGCGGAGCTGCGCGGCAACGCCACCGTGGAACTCGTCGCCGTCTTCGGCGGCATCACGGGTGAACGCGGCCGCCGCGACGGCGACCTCGGCACCGAAGCCAAGCCCGTGCGCGACTACTTCGCCTTCCAAGCCGACGCCTGCCGCGGCAACAGCGTCACGCTCGGCGAAAACGCCTTCATCGTCCGCGCCGCCAAGGGCCAGGTCGCCGCGCTCCTCCCGACCGGCACGCGCGTCCACGTCGCCGACGCCACTTTCGATCCCGATCTCGCGCTGCTGCGCACGCCCGCCCCCGCCGGTTCGCTTCCGGAAAAACCCGTCGCGGTCGCGCGCGTCCCTCTCGCCGCCGGTCGATCCATCTTTCTCGCCCTGCAAAATTTCCGCGCCGACCAAGCCGCGTCCGAAGTCCTCAATACCTACCGCGAGGTCGCCACCGAGCGCCCGCTGCCGCCCGGCGCCATGCGCGCGGCGGCGTGGACCCGCGACGATCTGCCCGCGCTGTTCGCGCGCGAGGAGTCCGCTCTGCGCGCCGCGGCCGCACGCGTGTCGGTCGACACGCCCGACGCCTTCCTTAACGCCGCCGTGCCCGCCCTGAACCTCGCCGCCGACGCCGTGTGGGACGACCGCCAGAACGCGTTCCTCCACGGCGCCGTCGCGTGGCGCGTGCGCCTGCTCGGCTGGCGCGTCGCCTACGCCGGCGACGCCCTCGGCTGGCACGAGCGCACGCGTGCGCATTTCGACGGCTACGCCGCGCAGCAAAACACGTCACCGCTCCCCGCCGCACTGCCCGCGCCCGAGTCCGCCGCCAACCTCGCTCGCAACGAGACCGCGCTGCACTCGAACGGCGATCTCACGAACTCGCACTACGACATGAACCTCGTGGCGCTGGACACGATCTTCCGTCACCTGCGCTGGACCGGCGACCTCGCCTACGCCCGGAAAATCTGGCCCGTGATCGAACGTTCGCTCGCGTGGGAACGCCGCCTCTTCCGCCGCGAATTCGGTCCGGAAAAATCGCCGCTCTACGAAGCCTACGCCGCGATCTGGGCGAGCGACGACCTCGCCTACTCCGGCGGCGGCGCGACCCACGCGACCGCCGCCAACCTGTTTCACCATCGCGAAGCCGCGCGCGTCGCGCGTCTCCTCGGATTGGACGCCACGCCCTACGAAACCGAAGCCGCCGCCATCGAACGCGGCTTGAACCAGCACCTCTGGCTCCCGCGCGAAGGCTGGTTCGCCGAGTCGCGTGACCTGCTCGGCCTGCAGCGCGCCCACCCGAGCGCCGCCGCGTGGACCGTCTACCACACGCTCGACTCGCAAGCCACGACCTCGCTCCAAGCCTGGCAACTCGCGCGCTACGTCGACACCGCGCTGCCGCAATTTTCCCTCGACGGCCCGGGCGTGCCGCCCGGCGCGAGCACGATCGCGACGACGAACTGGATGCCCTACACGTGGTCGCTCAACAACGTCGTCTTCGCCGAAACCACCCACACCGCGCTCGCGCTCTGGCAAGCCGGCCAACCCGACGCCGCCAACGCGCTCTTCAAGGGCGCCGTGCTCGACAGCATGTTCCTCGGCCTCTGCCCCGGCAACGTCGGCATGGCCACCGCGCTCGACGTCTACCGCCGCGAATCGCAACGCGATTTCGGCGACGCCATCGGCATCGCGTCACGCGCGCTCGTCGAGGGGCTCTTCGGCGTCGCACCCGACCTACTGCGCCGCGAGGTCGTTCTGCGGCCCGGCTTCCCCGTCGAGTGGGACCACGCCACGTTGCGCCATCCGGATTTCGATTTCGCGTTCGCCCACGTCGGCGCCGTCGAGCGCTACCGGTTCACGCCACGCTTCGCGATTCCGGTTTCCGTTCGCCTGCGCGTCCCCGCGCGCGGCAGCGAGGCCCGCGTGACCGTCAACGGCCAACCCGCCGCGTGGACCGCGTTGCCGGAATCCGTCGGGCGTCCCTGCCTCGAAATCGTCGCGGCGCCCGCCGCCGAGCAAGAGGTGTCGATCGAGTGGCGCGGCGAACTCCCGGCCGCCTCCACCGCCGAGCGCATCGCCGCCGTCGGTGACGAGGTGAGCATCGATGTCGGCGCGCGCATCGCCGAGCTGGCCGACCCGCAGCGCGTGCTCGCGCAACCCAAGATCGTTGGCTCCACCCTCCGCGGCCAAGTCGCCGGCCTGCCCGGCGCGCGCACGCTGTTCGCCCGCGTCGAGCAGGGCCCGCTGCGCTGGTGGCAACCGATCGAACTGCGCGTCCGCGACGCCGCCCCGGCCGCGCCGCTCGTCTTCACCACCGACTGGCGCGCCGCCGTCACCCCGGAAAAATGCGAGCCCGTCGCGCTCGCGCCGCTGTTCAACGACCGCGTCGCGGAGCTTTTCCGCCACGACTACCTCGCGCCGCGCTCGCCCTTCACCTCGCTCGCGCTCGCGCGCAACGGCTACGGCACGTGGACGCACCCGAACGCCACCTTCGCCATCGACGACACCGGCCTGCGCCGCGCCGCGACCGACGGCACGCTGAAACTCCCGAACGGCGTGCCGCTCGCCACGCCCGCCGCCGTGGACGCGCCGAACATCGCGTTCGTCTCGCAATGGGAAAACTTTCCCCGCGAACTCACCGTGCCGCTCGCCGGCCGCGCCCGGAAAATCTATCTGCTCACGGCGGGCTCGACCTGGGCGATGCAGAGCCGCCTCGATAACGGCGAGATTGTCATCACGTATCGCGACGGCTCCGTCACGCGCCTCGCGCTCGAGAATCCCACGACGTGGTGGCCGATCGATCAGGACTACTTCATCGACGACTTCGCCTTCGCGCGCCCCGGCGACCTGCCGCTGCGCGTCGACTTGCAGACCGGCCTCGTCCGGGTCCTCGACGCCGCGGCCTTCAAAGGCATGGGCCGCACCGTTCCCGGCGGCGCGGCGACGGTTCTCGACCTCGCGCTCGACCCGGCGAAGGAACTGCAATCCCTCACCGTCCGCGCGCTCGCCAACGACGTCGTCATCGGCCTGATGAGCGCGACGCTCGAGCGGCCGTGAGTCCCTCTCGGCTTGGCACCGCGGCGAATTCGCTTTTCGTGACCGCCGATGTGCACGCGCTATTCGCTCCACAACCTAGAAGCGCTGAAGCGCGCGCTGGAGAAATTCGGCCTGAAGGTGCCGGCCGGGCTGCGCGCGATCCACAACGTCACGCTGAGCACGCGCATGCCCGCCGTCACGAAGCGCCGCGGCGCCGTCGCACTCGATCCGCTCGCCTTCGGCACGCTGCTCCCACCGCGCGAGCCGAAAGCGAAGCCGCTCCTGCTCGCGAACGCCCGCAGCGAGACGCTGCTGGCGCGCGGGGCCTTCAAGGACGCCGCGCAGCACCGCCGTTGCCTCGTGCCGGCGGACGGCTTCTACGAATGGGAGAAGCAGGGCAAGACGCGCCTCCCGCACTATTTTCAAGTGCGCGAAGGCGAACCGTTCTTCTTCGCCGGCCTCTGGCGGCCGGAGACTCCGATCGCGCCGCCGGCCTTCGTCATTGTCACGACCGCACCGAACGCGCTGCTCGCTCCGATCCACGACCGCATGCCGGTGATTCTCCCGGATGACCGCGCCGACGCCTGGCTCGGCGACGAGCCGCTGCCGCCCGGCCGCCTTGAGGAACTGTGCGTGCCCTTCCCCGCCGCGGAAATGCGCTCGCACCGCGTCAGCCCGCAGATGAACAGCGCGCGCTTCGAAAGCCCGGCGTGCATCGAGCCGTTCACGCCGCCGCCGCCCGAGCGCGGGCTGTTCGACTGAGCCCCACGCGCCGCCTACGCAGCGCTGCGTATTCCGATCGGCCGCGCGCCGGGCTAGACTGGCCGCGTCCAAGCAAGCCTTGGTCGGCTGACCGGACAAAGGATTTGTCGGCAAGCTACGCGCCGGCAAAACCGCAATCATGCCGCGGGCCGCCTCGCGAGGGGCGGCCCGCCTTATTTTCCGGGCGAGCGTCGCTGCTGACGCAGAAATAGTTCCATTCTCAGCTCGACGCCTCCACGCGCGGACTGCAAAACCACGGTCTCGTGGGCACACGAAATCTGCACGACGCCAAACGCATCCGGGAAGCCATCGAAAGCCTCGCGTCGTCCATCGCGTCGCGCCACCGCGACACCGCCCGCCTCCTCCTGCTCGGCATCGCCAACGGCGGCATCGTCCTCGCCGACCGCCTCGCCCTCGCCCTGAAACGCCACGGCGTCACCTGCGGCCGCGGCACGATCGACATCTCCTTCCACCGCGACGACATCGGCCGCCACCCGATCCCGAAGGAATTTTCCCCGACCATCATCCCGCACGACGTCAACGGCGCCACGGTCGTCCTCGTCGACGACGTGCTCTACTCCGGCCGCACCGTGAAAGCCGCGCTCGACGAGCTCTTCGACCACGGTCGCCCGGAAACGGTCGAGCTCGCCGTCCTCGTCGACCGCGGCGGCCGCCGCCTGCCGATGGCCGCCAACTACTGCGCGCTCACCGTCGACGCCGCCGAAGGCGAGAAGGTCGTCGTGCAACTGGACGCACGCGAGCCGGGCAAGGATGCAGTCATCGTCCGGACGCCCGACGCCGCGCCCGCCATTCCCAAGTCGAAACTCTAAATCCGCAAATCTCCCCGCCGTGCCCTGGACGCGAAAACACTTCCTCACCGTCGAAGACCTCAGCGTCGCTGAGATCGAGCAGGTGCTCGCCACCGCCGGCGCGTTCCGCCGCATCCTCGACCGCCGCGTGAAAAAGGTCCCTGCCCTCCGCGGCAAGACCATCGTCAACCTCTTCCTCGAACCGAGCACGCGCACGCGCCTCTCCTTCGAGATGGCGGCCAAGCTCCTCAGCGCCGAAGTCGTCTCCTTCGACGCCGACAAATCGAGCACCACCAAGGGCGAGACCCTCAAGGACACCGCGCTCAACATCCAGGCGCTGCACGCCGACATGATCGTGCTCCGCCACTCGGCCAGCGGCTCGCCGCGCTACCTCAGCGAGCGCCTCGGCATTCCGGTCGTCAACGCCGGCGACGGCGCGCACGAGCACCCGACGCAGGCGATGCTCGACGTCTTCACGATGCGCCAGCACCTCGGCACCGTGAAGGGCAAGAAGGTCGTCATCCTCGGCGACATCCTCTTCAGCCGCGTCGCGCGGTCCGACATCCACGCGCTCACCAAGCTCGGCGCGAACGTCACCATCGTCGGCCCGTCCACCCTCGTCCCGCACTGGTTCGAGCCGCTCGGCGCCACGGTCTCGCACAATCTCCGCGAAGCCCTCGCCGACGCCGACGTCGTCATGCTCCTCCGCATCCAGCACGAGCGGCAGGCGTCCGGTCTTTTCCCGTCGCTCGGCGAATACACCAGCATGTTCGGCCTCAACCAAGCGCGCGCCGCCTGGATCAAGCCCGACGCGATCATCATGCATCCCGGCCCGATCAACCGCGGCGTCGAGATCGACAGCGCCCTCGCCGACTCCGACCGCAGCGTGATTCTCCAGCAAGTCACCAACGGCATCGCCGTCCGCATGGCCGTCCTCTACCTCTGCGCCGGCGGCCAACCCGAGCACGTCGCGCCGGTCGAATAAGTAACAAGCAACAAGGTCCAAGTAACAAGAACCCGAGTCCACACCACGCCCATCACCGCACGCTCCACGGCCAGCCCTTGTTACTTGGCCACTTGATACTTCCCCCTTCTTCCATGTCTCTCCTCTGGATCAAAAACGGCCGCGTCATCGATCCCGCCTCCAAGCGCGATGCTGTCGGCGACGTCTTCGCGATCGACGGCAAGATCGTCGCGTCCCTCTCCGGCGCGCAGAAGAAACAGGCGCGCGTCATCGACGCCAAGGGCCTCGTCGTCGCGCCCGGCCTCGTCGACATCCACGTCCATTTCCGCGAGCCCGGCCAGACGCACAAGGAAAACATCCTCACCGGCTCGCGCGCCGCGGCCGCCGGCGGCTTCACGACCGTCGTCTGCATGCCGAACACCTCGCCCGTGATCGACAACGCCGGCACGCTGCAACTCGTCAACGGCGCCGCCGCGAAGGCCGCCGTCCGCGTCTATCCGACCGCGTGCATCACCACCGGCATGCAGGGCAAGCAGCTCGCGCCGCACGGCACCCTCAAGGCCAACGGCGCCGTCGCACTCACCGACGACGGCCTTTGCGTCCAGTCGAACGAGCTCATGCGCCGCGCCGTCGAATACGCCAAGATGTTCGACCTCTGCGTGCTCGATCACTGCCAGGACGACTCGCTCACTGAGAAAGCCGTGATGAACGAGGGCACCGTCTCCACGCGCCTCGGCCTCAAGGGCTGGCCGCACGCCGCCGAGGACATCATCGTCGCCCGCAACATCATCCTCTCCCACTACACCGGCGCGCACATCCACATGCAGCACATCAGCTCGGCCTACTCCGTCGAGTTGCTCCGCCGCGCGAAGAAAGACGGCGTGCGCGTCACCGCCGAGGCCACGCCGCACCACATCGCCCTCACCGACGAGGCGCTCGCGACCTACGACACTCATTTCAAGATGAACCCGCCGCTCCGCACCGAGGCGGACCGCCAGGCCATCATCGCCGGCCTCAAGGACGGCACGCTCGACTGCATCGGCACCGACCACGCGCCGCACTCGCCCGACGAGAAGGACCGCGAGTTCGACTACGCGCCCAACGGCATCATCGGCCTCGAGACCGCGCTCGCCGTCACCCTCGACATCCTCGTCGGCGAAGCCCGTTTCAAGCTCCCTTACGTCATCGACCTGATGACCCGCCGCGCCGCCAACGTCCTGAAACTCCCCGCCGGCACGCTCGCCGAAGGCGCCAACGCCGACGTCTGCCTCTTCGATCCGACCGAGGCGTGGACCTACGACGCCACGAAGGGCCAGTCGAAGAGCCGCAACTCGCCGTGGCACGGCAAGAAGCTCACCGGCCGCGTGAAAACCACGATCGTCGGTGGCAAAGTCGTCTTCGCGGACGGCGCGATCGTCGCCTGACCGGCTCGCGGCGCGAATCGCTGCAACCTCCGTCGCCACCGGTTTGGTGACGAACCCGCGCCTAGCCGCTCGGTCTCCCTTCGTTTCCCCCTGCGAAATTGTCACCTAGTAGGTTACACGCTCGCTCCACCTCGCTGCGATTTTCACTCTGCCGCGAGCGACCGGCGTAACCTAATAGGTTACGCGAGACCGGAGGCGCGACGGCCGGGCGCGACGGCAGCCGACTAGTCGACCGAGGGCGGCCCCACTGTTGTTTCGACAGTGCGGCGAAGTTTGTTTCTGCTCCGCGCCGTCACCTTTCGGCCCATGAAAATCCGCGCGCTCCTTGCGAGTGTTCTGCTCTGTCTCGTGCTCGTCACGGTCCATGCCGTCGACCCGCAGATTTATTTCTCCCGCTCGGATCCGGTCGCCAGCATCATCGTCCGCGAGATCAACAGCGCGAAGAAGAGCATCCACCTGCTCATGTATTCGTTCACCGACCAGGAGATCGCCGACGCGCTCGTCGCGGCCACCAAACGCGGCGTCGATGTGCGCATCGCTTTCGACCGGTCGCAGGGCGAGGAGAAGAATTCCCTGAGCGACGAGCTGGTCGAGGCACTCGGCCCGAAGCGAGTCGTCTACCGCTACGGCAAGGGCCGCGGGATCATGCACGAGAAGATGGCGATCTGCGACGGACTCACCGTGATGCTCGGCAGCTACAACTGGACCAACAACGCCAAGGCGAACAATTGGGAGAACCTGATCGTCCTGCGCGACGCGAAGATCGCCGCCGAATGCACCGCGGAATTCACCCGCGTCTGGCAGAGCCCCGAGCCGAAGGCTCCCGCCGAGAAGAAGTCGGGCGCCACCGAGACGAAGGGCAAAACCAAGACGCGCTGAGTCACGTCCGACTCGGTGCTTTCCACCGCGCGGGAAACCGTTTCAGTCTGGCGGTTCATGTCCCTCGCTCCGCACCAGCTCGTCGTCGCCGCCTTTGAGATCGGCCTGCTCCTGGGCGGCGCGTGGCTGCTCGCCCGCGCGCTTGGGGTGCCGGAATACCGGGCGCGTCTCTTCGATCGCAGCCGCCTCGCACACTGGGAACTCACGGGCTTCGAGGTCACGCTGCTCGTGCTCACGATCTTCTTTTTTGGCGCGCTCGGCCAGCAGATGGCCCACCGCTTCTTCGCCGAAACGATCAAAGCTTCGTCGCAGCGCGGCGGACTCGAGATCGTTGTCTACGGCGTCGGCTTTCACGGCGTCGCCTTGCTCGCCTGGCCCCTGTTCTGGCTCGTCCGCAAGCTGCTCCATACGAACTACGGCGCGCCGCCTCCGCCCGTGCTCGAATCGCGCCACGAACGTTTTTCCAAGCTGATCGTTCACGCGCTTTCGACCGTGGTCATCGCTCTGCCGGCCCTCGCGCTGACGAGCGCGGCATGGAACATCGTGCTCCGCGCGGTCGGCTTGCCCGACGATCCGCAGGACCTGCTCGCGGTCTTCAGTAGCGTGCACTCGAAGCCGCTGCTGGCCGGGATGCTGTTCGTCGCCTGCGTGCTCGCTCCGATCAATGAGGAGCTGCTCTTCCGCGGCGCGATTTTCCGTTTTTGCCGCCAGCGTTTCGGGCGCGCGCCCGCGCTGCTCGTCAGCGGCGTGCTCTTCGGCGCGCTGCACGGCAACTGGGCCGGGTTCGTCCCGCTCGCCGTGCTCGGCGCCGCCCTCGCGCTCGCCTACGAGCGGACCGGCGACCTTCGCGTGTCGATGATCGCGCATGGCCTGTTCAATCTGAACACCCTGCTCGTCGTCCTCTCGGGGCTCGACACATGAGACTCTTCACGCCGCTCCGCGCCGAATCCGTCGTCGCCCTCGGCGAACAACGCCTGATCGTCGAGTTGCGCAAATGGCTGGGCGACGCCTCGCCGAAGGCACCGTTCGGCATCGGCGACGATTGCGCGGTCGTGCCGTCGACGGGCAAGCAAATGCTCATCACCACCGATCCGGTGATCTACGGCCAGCATTTCGACGACGCCGTGCCAGCGCGCGCGGTGGGCGCCAAGCTGCTCAAGCGCAACCTCAGCGACATCGCCGCGATGGGCGGCCGGCCGGTCGCGGCCGTGCTGTCACTCGCGCTCGCCGCCGACACCAGCGTCGCGTGGCTGCGCGAATTCTATCTCGGGATCGCGGCCACGGCGCGACAGTTCAGGGTGAAGATCGTCGGCGGCGACATCACGCAGGGGCCGACGGGATTTTTCGGGGCGTTCCTGACGCTGCACGGCGAAGCCGCGGGCCAGCGCGTCGTCACGCGCAGCGGCGCCCTGCCCGGCGACCGCATCTACGTCACCGGCACGCTCGGCGGCTCGCTACTGGGGCATCACTACAAGTTCACCCCGCGACTGGCCGAGGGTGCTTGGCTCGCGCGTCGCTCCGAGGTCTGTGCCATGATGGATGTGAGCGACGGCTTGGCGAAGGACCTCGATTCGCTCACGCCCGTAGGGCTCGCCCCGGCGGTCTGCGAACCGTCCGTCCCGATCAGCGCCGCAGCGCGAAAATGCGCCGCCCAGACGAAGCAGACGCCGCTTTTCCACGCGCTCGGCGACGGCGAGGACTACGAACTCCTGATCGTGGTCTGCTACCGCGCCGACCAAAAGAAATTCGAGACGGCGTGGAAGAAACGTTTCCCTCGCGTCCGTCTCACACAGATCGGCGTGTTCGCCAAGAAGGAGAACATGCCCGCCGGCGCCGTGCGCCTGCTCGACTACAGCGGCTATGAGCATCTCCGCTAGATTGCGCGCCGGTGTCACGACACCTTCGGCTGACGCGACGCGGCGGCTCGCTGCGGAGTTCGCCGCGACGTTGCCACCCGACACCACGCTGGCGCTGCACGGCGACATGGGCGTGGGCAAAACGACATTCGTCCAAGGCCTCGCCGAAGGCCTCGGCGTGCACGAGCACGTGACGAGTCCGACCTTTGCGATCTATTCCGTTTATCGCGGCGCCGGCCGCACGCTCGTGCACATGGATGCCTACCGCCTCGAGCGCGCTGCGCAGGTGGAGGAACTGCTGCTCGACGAATTTCTGCTCAGCCCATGGGTGCTGGCGATCGAGTGGCCGGAGAAAATCGCCGACTGGATGCCCGCGAACGCGCTGCAGCTCACGCTCTCCATCGTCGAGGGCGACAAGCACCACGTGCGGCTGGCGTGAGGTGGCTCGACTACGGAGCGCACGGTTTGTTCGGAGGGCGCGTCTCCCGGCGCGCCGCGGTTGTCATTGGAAATTCGCTGCGCGTGCCACGATCGCACGACGGCCCGCCTCCCGGCGAGTCCTCCCATCGAGGCTCGCGGCCGACATTCGGCGGCCTACCTGGCGAACTCGGGCCGCGTGATTTCACGCTTCGGTCCCGCGTAACGATCAAAAATCGCCCGGTGCCCGCGCAGCGACATCACGCCGTCACGCGTGTAGTAGGCGCGCACCCAATCGAGCAGACAGTCGAGGTGCGCGTCCTGTGCTTCCTTGCTCTTCCACTTGTGCGGCTCCCACGCACGACCGCGGCATTGGCTCACGCAGTCCGCTTCACTGAGGTTCAGGAAAATGAGTTCCGCGGTCCCATCGAGCGCCGCCTCGACCAAGTCGCCGTAGCAGCCCTCGATCACCCATGAGGTGTTCGCGGCGCAGAAAGCTCGCACGTCGCGCGCGGCCGCGTCGGAAGCGCGCGGTGCGGCGGGTTTGCCGGGCTCCCACGCGATCGTGTCGAGATCGAGCACGGACGCGCCACACTCGGCGGCGATATGCCGCGCGAGCGTGGATTTGCCGGAGCCTGCGTTGCCGATTATTGCGACGCGGCGCATGAACCCACTCAGGAGCCGGCAGGCGGCTCGGCCTTCGGCTGCTCTTCCGCGGGGGCGTCGGGCGCCGGAGCCGCTTCAGCGGCCGGAACCGGTTCAGCCGCAGGCGCCGGAGCTTCGGCGGCCGGAACTTCGGCCGGGGGAGCTTCGACCGCGGGAGCGGCTTCGCTCGGCGTGGCGGCCGGCGCTTCCGCAGCGGGCGCCGCTTCGGGAGCGGGCGCCTCGGGGAAGTCGACCGGGTCGTGTTCCTCGCCGTGCTCGTCGGCCTTCTTGCCGGTTTGCGGCGTCATGGGCGGCGGAGCGAAGAGTTTTCCGTCGGAGAACTCCGTGACGTAGCCTTCCATGACGAGCCAGCGCAGATCGTGGTTCATCTTGCGCAGCTTGTCCGCCTGCTCGGGCGGCAACACGATGGCCGGAGCCGGCGCGGGCGCTGCGCCTTCGGCGGGAGCCGGAGCGACGGGCGTCGCGGCAGCGACATCGATGCCGAGGAATTTCTGCGGCAGATCCTTCACGTGCATCATCGGGTTCTTTTCGATGAAGTCGATCAGTGCGCCGATCGTCTCGGAGAACACCTGGCCGGGCACACGGAAGCGGCGCTTCACGGCGCACACGTAGGAGACGCCGCGCGAACCCTTCTTGAAGATGGTGAAGCCCTCGCGGCGCAGGCGGCCGCGGAGCGCGTTGGCGGTGTCGAGCGGGAAGCGGCGCTGGCGCTCCACGTGGCCCTCGACGGCGCGTTTGATTTCGCCGGGCGGGAGCTTCTCGATGAGCTTGCCGTGGAAGCGGACGTTCTCGACGGCGCGCACGACCTTCTCCTTCGCGTTCGTGAGCAGGTAGGCGCGCGCCTCCTCGATGCTGTCGAAGCTCGGGCCGGCGGGCGCGGCTTCGGGAGCGGGAGCCGGTGTGGCTTCGGCAACGGGCGCGGATTCGGTCGTCGCGGGAGCGACGGCCTCGGCGGGCGCGGCACCTTCAGCGGGTGCGGCAGCGGCGGTCGCGGCAGCGGGCTTGGCGACCTTCGGATTCCACGTGTAGCGCGTGGTCTTCTTCATCTTGTCCATCCATTGCTGGACGACTTCCGGTTCGCGCGAGGAGATGATGCTGTCGCGGAATCGCTCGAAGGGCATGCGACCGAGCCGCGTGGCGTGGTGCTGCTGGAGAATCTGCTGATACTTGTGGTAGTTCGGCGGCCCGAGGAGCTCGCCCGTGATGCCGCACTTGTTGATGATCGGGAAATTGCCCTTGGGGGCCTCGATCTCGACTTCGGCGGTGTCGAAGAAATTCGCGAGGTGGTTCTTCAGCACATGCTGGATCGCGGCTTCCTCGGTATCGAACGGCAAATGATCCGGGATCGTCATGAACAGCGGGCCGGGCTTGGCGGAGGCGGCTTCGCCTTCCGCGGTTTTTTCCGGGGCCTTGCGCTGAACGACGACGACGAAGCGATCGTTCTTCTCGAGGACGGCCTTCGTGATTTCGAAGAGCTGGAACGTGCGGCACGAGGCGCGGACGGCTTTAACCATCGCGGCAAAGCCGGTGTCCTCGGGATAGCACGTGCTCGTGAAATAGGGGCTGATATACGGACCGCGCTCCATCGGCGCGCCACGTTCGCCACCGAAGTCCCGGCGCTCACCGCCACGGAAGTCGCGACGCTCGCCGCCGCCCGGACCACCGCGGAAATCGCGGCGCGGGCCACCGCGGAAGCCGTCGCCACGCGGCGGACGATCGCCTCGCGGGGCGTCGAAACGGCGCTCGCCTTCCGGCGCTGCCGGTGCGGCTGCGCCACCTTCGCTCGGAGGAGCGCCGGCGGGCTTGCGGAAGCCGCGGCGGTCGCGCGGAGCGCCACCTGGCCCGCGGCCGCCATCGTCACGCCGGTCACGGCGATCGCCTCCACGGTCGTCGCGTTCGCGACGACCGCCGGGGCCGACGGATTTGATTTCGGTCCATTGGGTGCCGAAGGTGAAGCTCTGCAGCTGCGACAGATCGATCTTGTTCAGACCATCGTCGGTGCTCTCGGGGGCGGGCTTTTGGTCGTCCATGAAGGGCGTTGAAACGGGTGTGGTTACCCGGTGGGAGTCGGTTTACTTGCTTGGTGTTCCGCGAGCTACAGTCGTGCCACGCGGAGACCGGAGTGTCCGGGTGCAGAAAGTTCAACGCAAGCGCATTTCAGTGCTTTACAAGGCTTCGGCGATTTACCTAATTCGCCCTTCCTTCACTGGAAATCGCTCAGGTGGTGGAATTGGTAGACACACACGTTTGAGGTGCGTGTGCCGTAAGGCGTGGGGGTTCGAGTCCCCCCCTGAGCACCACTCCGCGGGAGTGCGCAAGACGCCGCGCCAGTCGCAGCAGCGGTCCAGACGAACCAATTTTCACTCGGGAACTGACGCGGCGGGAATTTGACCCCGCACGTTTTTCTCGAATCGTGGAACCGCCGAACCGCTCCATGCCGCCGAACGCCCTCGCCCAAGCCCTGCTCGAGTCCTACGTCCGCGACGGCGGTATCAACCACCTCGACGGCCCCAACCTGCCCTCGCAGGACTCCGTCGCGCGGCTCGCCCGGGACTTCATGCACGTGCTTTTCCCGGGCTACTTCGAGGCCAGTTCGCTCAAACAAGCGGAGGTGGAGAGCTGGCTCACGCAGCAACTCGCCGAGATCGCCCGCAACCTCCGCGCGGAAATCGAAAAAGCCCTCCGCTTCGCCGGACACGCCGACCCCGCGGCGAGCGCCGAACGCGCGACCGCCACCACGCTGGCTCGGCTGCCTTCGATTCGCCGCGTCATCCAGACCGACGTGAACGCCGCCTACACCGGCGACCCCGCCGCGCGCAGTTTCGAGGAAATCATCCTCGCCTACCCTTCGGTGCTCGTCGTGTCGCTGCAGCGCATCGCCCACGTCCTCTATGAGGAAGGCGTGCCGCTGCTCCCACGCATGATCACGGAGTTCGCCCACGAGCGCACGGGCGTCGACATCCACCCCGGCGCGACGATCGGCACTCACTTCTTCATCGACCACGGCACCGGCGTCGTCATCGGCGAGACGGCCGTCATCGGCAACCACGTCAAAATCTACCAAGGCGTCACGCTCGGCGCGAAATCCTTCGAGGTCGACGCCAACGGCCAGCCGATCAAGGGCGTGAAACGCCACCCGCAGATCGACGACCACGTCACCATCTACGCGCACGCCACGATCCTCGGCGGCACGACGCGCATCGGCGCGCACTCCGTCGTCGGCGCGAACGTCTGGCTGCTCGAATCGATTCCCGCGAACAGCATCGCCTACTATCAGGATACCAACCTCGTCGTCCGCCAGCGCCGCGCGAAGGAAGCAGTCCTCGGCGGCATTGAGGATTTCGACTGGTCGATTTGACGGCCGCCGAGATGTGAACCGGTAGGGGCGGTTGCCCTCAACCGCCCTCGCACCGCGCGACCGAGATCGAAGGGCCGTTGAGGGCAACGGCCCCTACCGACCGCCGCCGCAGCGAAAACCGCGCTCGCTCAGCTCGTGACTTCCTGCCGCGCCTTCTCGGCCAGCGCGGTGGAGATGTAGCGTTCGCCGAAGCTCGGAGCGACCGTGACGATGGTCTTCCCCGCGAACTCCGGTCGCTTCGCCAGCTGGAGCGCCGCCCAGATGTTTGCACCGGTCGAGATGCCGCCGAGAATGCCTTCCTTCAACGCCGCCTCGCGCGACGTCGCGAACGCGTCGTCGTCGGCGACGGTGATGACTTCATCGAGGATCGAACGGTTCAGCACCTTCGGCACGAAACCCGCGGCGAGTCCCTGAATCTTGTGCTTGCCCGGCTGTCCGCCGGAAAGCACCGGGCTTGTGACCGGCTCGACGGCGACGACGTGCAACTTGGTGCGCGCTTTAATCACTTCGCCCACGCCGGTGATGGTCCCGCCGGTGCCGACACCCGCGACGAACGCGTCGATCTTGCCGCCGGTCGCAGCCCAAATCTCCTCGGCCGTCGTGCGACGGTGAACCTCCGGGTTCGCCGGATTCTCGAATTGCTGCGGCATGAAGCCCTTGTCGCCCTGCTGCGCGAGGATGTCGTTCGCGCGCGCAATCGCGCCTTTCATCCCCTCCGCGCCGGGTGTCAGCACGATCTCGGCGCCGAGCATGCGCAGGAGCACACGACGCTCGACCGACATCGTCTCGGGCATCGTGAGGATCAACTTATAGCCGCGCTGCGCCGCGACGAACGCCAGTGCGATACCCGTGTTGCCTGAGGTCGGCTCGACGATGACGGTGCCCGGCTTGATCTTCCCGTCGCGCTCGCCGGCCTCGATCATGGCGCGGCCGATGCGGTCCTTGACGCTCGCCAGCGGGTTGAAGAACTCCGCCTTCACGTAGACGTTGCCTGGGAGGCCCGCCGCGATGCGGTTCAGCTTGATGAGCGGGGTATTGCCGACGGTGGAGACGATATCGTTAAAGACGAGTGAGGACATGACCTTTAATCAACTCAGTCGCACGCGCGCGTCAAACGTCGATTTGGCGCCGCGAGGCACGCTATCGTTGCTCCCTCCCCCGCTCCCGTTCCGACGTTCGAGGAACGTCAGATGTAATACATCTCGGCCTCGGTCTTCGCAGCCATCTTGTCCAGCGTATGAGCGCGGGCGCGCTCAACGGCGACGCCGCGAATCTCGTTCCAGATCTGCTTCATGCGCCGGCCGGATTTGCCGTCGAAATTCCCGCTCAGCTCCATCAAGTCGCCTTCGATGGCCTGCACGATGTCGAACAGCGTGATCTGGTCCGGGGCGCGCGCGAGCAGGAAGCCGCCTTGCACGCCACGACGGCTCACGACCAGCTTCGCGTTCTTCAACTCGCCGAGAATCTGCGCGAGAAAGTTCGCCGGCACCGCCTCGACTTCCGACAAGTCGTCGATGCGGACGGGCTCGCCGCCATCGTAGTGACGCGCGAGTTCGCACAGGATGCGACAGGTATAGTCGAGTTTGACCGGAATCTTCACTGCCTTTGCACGGTAGGCGCACGCGCCCCGCACGCGCAATGGCGATTTCCCGGCTTCAAATCGTGTAATCCAGGAACTCCGCGCGCACGGATTCGGTCGGCGCGTGCAACATGCCCGCGCCGAGCGTGGCGTGCGTATCGGGATCGATCAGAATGAAGGAACCCGTCAGCCGGTTGCTCGCGTAGCCGTCGTAGAAAATCGGTTTCGCGGTGCGCAGGCGCACTTCGCCCAGGTCGTTCAGCGCGAACTCCGTCGGCCCCGCGCGCAACTCGAGCGTCTCGAGGTCGAGGCGGTGCGTGAGCTCGGTAACGATCGCCGGCGTCGTCGCCGTGGTGTGCTTGAGCAACAGCTTGCGACCACGCTGCAACGCACGCGGGTTCATCCAGCAAAGCTGCGCGCGCAAGTCGGTGCCGCCGCCGGGCAGCGCATCCGTGCGCACGATCATCGAGCCGCGCGAGACGTCCACATCGTGTTCGAGCACGAGCGTGACTGACTGCGGCGCGAACGCCTCGGCGAGATCACCATCGAGCGTGTGAATGCGCTTCACGCGCGTCGTCACTCCCGCCGGCAGCACGAGCACTTTGTCGCCGACGCGAACAATGCCGCCCACGATCTGACCGCTGACGCCGCGGAAATCGTGCAGCGTCGCGTCGCCGGGACGATTCGGGCGGTTGACCCACTGCACGGGAAGTCGGAACTCCTCGAGGTTGTGATCGCTGCCGATGTGCACGCTCTCCAAGTGGGCGAGCAACGTCGGGCCGGGATACCACGGCGTGTGCGGCGACGGGGCGACGACGTTGTCGCCGTTCAGCGCGCTCAGCGGAATGAACTTCACGTCCTTGATGCCGAGGCGCGGCAGGAATTTCTCGAACTCGGCGCGGATCTCGTGGAAGCGCGCTTCGCTCCACTCGACGAGGTCCATCTTGTTCACCGCCACGACGAGGTGCGGAATGCGCAGGAGTCCGGCGATCGCCGCATGGCGTCGGCTCTGCTCGATCACGCCGGCGCGCGCGTCGACCAGCACGATCGAGAGATTCGCCGTGCTCGCGCCGGTGACCATGTTGCGCGTGTATTGAACGTGGCCCGGCGTGTCCGCGACGATGAAGCGGCGGCGCGGCGTGGCGAAGTAGCGATAGGCGACGTCGATCGTGATGCCTTGCTCACGCTCCGCGCGGAGACCGTCGGTGAGATTGGCGAGATTGACGCGGCCGCCGCCCGTGAGATCGGCGGAGCGCTCGAGCGCCTCGACCTGGTCGTCCATCAGCGACTTCGAGTCGTAGAGAAGACGACCGATGAGCGTGGACTTGCCGTCGTCGACCGAGCCGCAGGTGTTGAAGCGGAGCAGGTCGATCGCGGGCGTGGGCCGATCGGCAACACCAGCGGACGCGGAGGAGGAAAGAGAAGCTTCGGAAACCATCGAAATGAAACTGACGTGTTCGCGCCTCGGCGCGGTTTAGAAATACCCCGCCTTCTTGCGGTCTTCCATCGCGGCCTCGGAGGCGCGGTCGTCGGCGCGCGAGCCGCGCTCGGTGACGCGCGCGGCGGCAACCTCGGCGATGATGTCGTCGACGTGGTCGGCCGGCGACTCGATCATGCCGGTGGAAATAATATCGCCAATGGTGCGGACGCGGACGCGGAGTTCCTCGACCCGTTCTCCGGGCTGAGGAGGCACCAAATCCGTGACCGGCAACCATTGGCCGCCACGACGCACACAACTACGACGGTGGCTGAAATAGATAGTCGGCACCTCGAGCCGCTCGCGCCGGATGTATTCCCAGACGTCGAGCTCGGTCCAGTTGCTGAGCGGAAACACGCGCATGTTTTCGCCCGGGCTGAGGCGCGCGTTGTAGAGATTCCAGAGTTCGGGCCGCTGGTTCTTCGGGTCCCACTGGCCGAACTGGTCGCGGTAGCTGAAGAACCGCTCCTTCGCGCGGGCCTTCTCCTCGTCGCGTCGCGCGCCACCGATCAAGCAGTCGAAGCGGAACTCCTCCACTGCCGCGAGCAGCGTGGGAATCTGGAGGCGATTGCGCGAAATCTCACCCTTCGCGGGCGTCGCGATGCCTTTGGCAATCGCGTCTTCGACGGTGCGCACGATGAGGCGCGCCTCGAGCTGCTTCGCGCGACGGTCGCGAAAATCGTTCAGCTCCGGGAAATGGTGCCCGGTGTCGACGTTGAGCAGCGGCATCGGCAGCTCCGACGGACGAAACGCTTTTTCCGCGAGCCGCAGGAGGCAGATCGAGTCCTTGCCGCCGGAAAACAGAATCGCCGGCCGGTCGAACTCGCCCGCGACTTCACGCATGACGTGGATCGCCTCGGTCTCGAGCCAGTCGAGGTGGTCAAGGTGGTAGCTCGCCGGGCGAGCCGAGGCAGCGGAGCCGGCACGAGCGGCGGCGGCAGCGGACGCGCTCATTTGCTCGCGACCTCCGCACCGACCTCCGCCAACGCGCGTTTGCCCCACGCGGCGTGCAATCCGCACTCGCGCTTCTGGTCGCCCTTCGCCGGATCGTAATAGTCGAACTCATTCGGCAGACCGTGCTCGCGCAGGTAGACTTCGAGCTGCTCGTCGTTCCAATAAAAGAACGGGCTGACCTTGAGCGTCTGGAAGTTCTCGTCCCACGCGATGAGATCGAGCGCAGCGCGGTTCGCCGTCTGATCGCGGCGCAACGCGGTGAGCCAAACCGTCGGCGCGAGCTCGCGCATGCCGCGTTGGAACGGCTCGAGTTTCATCTGCGCGCTGAAGGCCTTCATCGCCACCTCGTCGGCCGGATCGGGCACCGGACCGTGCAACGCCTCGCGGTGCGCGACGGTGACGCGCGGGAGGAAAGCATGAAGGTTGAGCTTCAGTCTCGCGCGCAATTCCTCCGCGTGGCGGTAAGTCGCCGGGCGGTTGTAGCCGTGGTCAACCCACAGGACGCGAATGTCGGGCTGCAGTTGCGTCGCGAGGTGCAGGATCGCCGCTTCATACGGCCGAAAATTCGTCGAAACGATCGCGCGACCCGCGCCGTG
Organism: Opitutia bacterium; assembly: GCA_016217545.1. NCBI lineage: Bacteria > Pseudomonadati > Verrucomicrobiota > Opitutia > Opitutia bacterium. Next base: position 101,682 of record JACRHT010000004.1, read on the forward strand.
CTGGATCGCCCAGCGCGCGATTTCGAGCGGCGTGCGCGAACGGAGCTCGGCGTTCCACTGCGCGATTTGGGAGGAAGAATAGGACATCGAGAAGAGTGTTTCTTGTAGGAGCCTGCTTGCAGGCGATCCGTGCGGTCGCCTGCAAGCAGGCTCCTACAGGGACGTCAGGTTTGAGAGGGTGCAGATGTCGGCGCGGGCGCAGCCGCTGCAGCCGCTGCGGCGGCCGCTTGCTCGGGAAACACGACGCGATCGGCGAAGGCGCCGAAGCGCTCGCCCGGACGACGCTCGTCGCGCCAGCGGCGGAGCACGGGGCCGATTTCCTTCATGAGGTCCTCGCGTTTCACGCTGGCGCGGAATTCGCGGTTCAGACGCAACGAACCTTCGTCGCCGCCGAAGTAGACGTTGTATTTGTTCGGCGCGCGGCCGACGAAACCGATCTCGGCCATGTAAGGACGCGCGCAACCGTTCGGGCAGCCGGTCATGCGGATGATGATTTCCTCCTCGGACAAACCGAGCGCCGCGAGTTCGCGCTCGAAGTCGTCCAAGATGCCCGGCAGCGCGCGCTCACTCTCGGCGAGGCCGAGGCCGCACGTCGGCATCGACGGGCACGCCATCGACGCACGGCGCACCGCGCCGGCCTGATTCTCCACAGGGATGCCGTGCGCGGCGAGCAACGCGGTGATGTCGTCGCGCGCGGCTTCGGACACGTTCGCGAGCAGGAGATTCTGTGACGGCGTGAGGCGCACTTCGACGCGGTGTTTTTCCACGACGCGGCGCAGCGCTGTCTTCAGCTGGCGTGCCGCCGTGTCCTTCACGCGACCGGCCTCGACGTAAAGGCCGAGGAAGAGACGACCGTCGTTCTGGCGATGCCAACCGAAGAGATCGCCCTGCTTCGTGAAACGCACCGGCCGAGCTTCCTCGAGCCGGAAGCCCGCGCGCTGCTCCACTTGCTCGCGGAACCACGCGGCGCCTTTTTCCTCGAGCACGTATTTGAGGCGCGCGTGTTTGCGGTTCGTGCGGTCGCCGTGGTCGCGGTAGGCGACGAGCACGGCCTTCGCGACGTCGACGAGGCGTGCGCGCGGGAAGTAGCCGAGCACGTCGGCGACGCGCGGGTAGGTTTCCTTGTTGCCGTGCGACATGCCCATGCCGCCGCCGGCGAGGAGATTGTAGCCGAGCACACGCGCCGGATTTGCCGGATCGGCGATCGCGACGAAACCAAGGCAGTTCGTGAAAATATCGACGTCGTTCAGCGGCGGGATGGCGAACGCGGTCTTGAATTTGCGCGGCAGATAAGTGCGCCCGTAGAGCGGGTCCTCGGCCGGTGTCGCGGCTTCGTGGCTGAGTTTCACCTCGTTGCCGTCGACCCAAATCTGGTGATACGAGGTCGCGCGCGGGAGCAACTCGCGCGAGACGAGTGCCGCGTCCGCGAGCACTTCGTCCGTGAGCACCGACGTCGAGGGCGTGGACGGCGCCATGACGTTGCGCGCGACGTCGCCGCAAGCCGCGAGCGTCGTGGAGAGCACGTCGTTGATGCTCTTGAGCAGCGGACCGAGGCCCTTCTTCACCACGCCGTGCCACTGGAACGCCTGGCGCGAGGTGATGCGCAGCGTGTTGTTGCCGTAACGCGTGGCGAGGTCGTCGAACACCAGATACTGCTCCGGTGTCACGACGCCGCCGGGCAGGCGGTTGCGGACCATGAAAATGTATTCCTTGCCCGTCTTCCGCTTGTCGCGGTCGTCCTGCTGGTAGAACCCGTGGAACTTGATGAACTGCTCGTCATCGTCCGAGAAGCGTAGGGCCTCGTCGTTGGCGAGAGTGGCGGCGATATCGCCCGCCAAGGTGGGATCGCGCTGCTTCAGCAGCTCGTTTTTTGAGAGGGCGGGCGCGGGTGCAATGGCGGGAGCGTCGGACATGACACGGGTGAAGAAGACTCACGGTTGACGGTAATCAAAACATAAGCAAGTCATAGGTCATGTCCCTAGTCATGTTTCAGACGCCGCACGCCGGTTCAGTCACCTTTGTCGGTGCCGGACCGGGCGCAGCCGACCTGATCACCTTGCGCGGCCTGCGCGCCCTTCAACAGGCGGAAGTGGTGCTGCATGACGACCTCGCCAATCGCGAGCTGCTGGAAAACTGCCGCCCGGGCACCGAGTTCATCTACGTCGGCAAGCGCGCCGGGACCCACAGCGCCTTACAGGAAGAGATCAACTGGCTGCTCGTTGCCCACGCCCGCGCCGGCCGTCGCGTCGTCCGGCTGAAGGGCGGCGACCCGACCGTCTTCGGGCGCCTTGGCGAGGAAATCGACGCCCTGCGCTCCGCGCAGATCGATTTTGAGATCGTCCCCGGAATCACTGCGGCCTGCGCTTCCGCGGCAGCCGCGGGCATCAGCCTGACCCAGCGCGGCGTCGCCTCGACCGCCATCCTCACGACCGGCCACGAATGCGAGGGCAAGCGCTCCCGCTCCGTCGATTGGTCCGCCCTCGCCCACCCCGGCGCGACACTCTGCGTCTACATGGGCACGCGCCGCCTCGGCGAAATCGCCCAGCGCCTGACCGCACATGGCATCTCGACCGACACGCCGTTGCTCATCGTGAGCCACGCCTCGCGCCCGTCGCAATCGATCCGCGCCGGCAAACTTGGATCGGCCGCGCAACTCGCCGCCGAACTCGAGGACACTCCGTCGCTCATCGTCATCGGCGAAGCCGCCGCGCAGCACCGCCCGCAAGCTGCCGCGAACCGCGCCCAGGAGACCGCGCATGCGTCCCGGTAAACCACCACGCCCATGGATGCAGGTCTGGCGCGACTGGCTCGACGCGTTGCCGCTGCGCGACGACCCGATCGAGCCGGAACTGTCGTCGCAGGCGTTCGGCGCGTCGACTACGGCGCGAGCGGAACCGCCGTCCGTCCCGCCTGCCAGCGATCGGCCAAAATCTCGCCCAGCAACGGATGCCCGGCCACCAACGGCGTGAGCCGCGCCCGCAAGCCGGCGTTCTCCGCTTCGGCCCGCCGGCAGATTTGCGCCACGTCGCCTTCCGCTCCCGCGTGCCGGCCCGGCAGGAGAAACTGCATCGCGACCACGACCTCGCCTGAATTCCAACCGCTGCGCGCGAGCAGCCTTTCGAGCATCGGCTCGTTGAAATCGTAAGCCGGCTCGGGTCGCCGCTCCATGCAGCAGCCGACCACTTCCGTCGCGCCGCCCAGTTCGCCCGCGAGTTGCGCGGCCAGCGCTTCGCGCACCTCGGTCACGACGCGCACCGGACTGCCGTGATCGACCAACGCCACGCGCGCCGGCGCGGCGGTAACGGAGCGAACGTTGTCAGCCAGAATGCGCGCGAGCCGCCCATCGTTCGCGGCAAAAAGCGCCGGCGCCACGCGGGCGGCGAGGTCCGGGAATTTCTCCCTCAACACTCGGACGCGTTCCGGCAAATAGTCGGTCAGCGCGCGACTCAGACCGAAGAACAACGGCACGATCAGGAATTCGCGCGCCCCCGCTTCCGCGCGGCGCAACACGGCGGGCTCAAAAATTTCCGCCCGCGTTCCTCCGAGCCGCTCCGCCGGCACCCCCGACGAATGCAGCAGCGACACCGCTTCCACCGGCTCACCCACGCGCGCCGCGAGCGCTGCCGCGAGTTCGCGCAGTCGCAACGTCGCCGCCGGCTCGAGCGAGCCATTATCGAGCAGGAACGTGACCGGCGCAGCCATCGCGGCCTAGCGTTTGTGCCGATGCCCGAGGGCGTGCGCGAGTTCGCGCGCGAGGAACGGTCCGCGGAAAATCATCCCCGTGTAGATCTGCACCAACGTGGCGCCGGCATCCATCTTCTCCGCGGCGGTTTCCTCATCGTAGATGCCGCCGACGCCGATGATCGGCAGCCGGCCGCCGGTGGCGCGCGAGATGTAGTTGATGACGTCGGTCGCGCGGCGCCGCAGCGGCTTGCCGCTGAGTCCGCCCGCTTGGTCGACCGTCGCGAAAAATCCGGGCCGCGCGAGCGTCGTGTTCGTCGCGATGATGCCGTCGAGACCGAGATCGGCGATGACACCGAGCGCAGCGTCGATCTGCGGAAACGAGAGATCGGGCGCGATTTTCAGGAGCAGCGGGCGGCGCGGCTTGCCCGCGGCGACGCGCGTCTGGTTTTCCGCCACGAGCGCGGCGAGCAGGGGCTTGAGCCACGAGGCGTCCTGCAGTTCGCGCAAACCGGGCGTGTTCGGGCTGCTGACGTTGACGGCGACGTAATCGGCGTGATCCGCGAGCAGGCGGAAGCTCCCGAGGTAATCCTCGGTCGCCTGGTCGAGCGGCGTGACCTTCGTCTTGCCGAGATTCACGCCGAGCGGGATGACGCGGCGGCCAGGCGCGGCCTGTTTCGCGAGGCGGGCGGCGAGCGCGGCGGCGCCTTCGTTGTTGAAGCCCATGCGGTTGATCACCGCCTCCTCGCTCGGAAAACGGAACAGCCGCGGCTTCGGGCTGCCCGGCTGCGCGTGCAACGTGACGGTGCCGATCTCGACGTGGCCGAAGCCAAGCGAGGCGGCGGCGGGCCAGCACTCGGCGTTCTTGTCGAAGCCCGCGGCGAGGCCGACGGCATTGGGAAATCTCAGGCCAAACGCCTCGATCGGGCGGTGCGCCGACGCGTCGAGCTGCGCCCATTGCTCCATGAGCGCGCAGAGCGGACGGACCCGGCCGAGCAGCTTGAGCGCCCTCACTGCGGACTCGTGCGCATGCTCCGGATCTTGCCGGAAAAAGTATGGTTTCGCCAAGGCGTCGTAGAACCGTCCCATTTGGCGCGGACCATGGGGAGCTGACCGGTTTGTTTCAAGCGCCACATCTGTCTTCGCCATGAAGCGTTTGAGGCGACACGAAGTTTTTTGGAGAAAAGGTGTTTCGGTATTTGACACGGGCATGCGCGCGGCCTTTTTCCGGTCAAAGTTTCTCACTTCTTCTATGGCGAAAGGAACCCCTCAACTCGAATGGTGCAACGTGCGGCTCGGCGAAGACCACAACTGGTGGGTCGACGAGGTCAGCGATCCCGTGCATTGGGACGTCGACGCACTGAGCATCATCGATCCGCGCCAGGTCGACCACCTCATCGAGGCGATCGAGCCCCTGCGCGAATACGGTTTCGATCCCGACGTATTCGAGCGCGCCTTCATCGCCTTCCGCATCGCCAAGGATCTCGGCAAGGGCCGCGTCAACCTTCGCCGCACGAAGGAGTCGCTACTGGAGTCCGATGAGAAGCTCTTCGCCCTCCCGGACATCATCGACGAGGAAAACGGCCCCTACGCCGACCTGCTCGACCACCTCACCCGCCTGCGCGTGAAGCTGCTGAACGACCTCTTCGACTTCGAGGAGAAGCTCACCGTCGACGAAGTCGAGGACCAGATCCGCGAAGCGCAGAACAACGACTTCATCGAGGGCAAGTCCGTCCACCTTTTCACCGAGCTCACCGCCATCCTCGACTTCATGCCCGCCGGCTACGGCGACGATGACGACGAGGAAGCCGCCCCGGTCGGCAAGCGCGCCAAGCGCCGCGCCGCCGACGAGGAAGAGGACGACGCCGATCTCCCCGACATCGACGAGGAAGAGGACGAGCGCATGAAGAACGACGCCTCGCTCAAGTGGGACGACGACGAAGACGCCAAAGAAGGCGACGACGACGAGTCCAAGAAGGAAAAGGGCGAAGGCGACGAGGAGGACGAAGACGAGGACGACGGCGCCGAAAAGGACTTCGACGACGATGACGAAGAGGAAGCCGACGAAGAGGACGACAAGCCCTCGCGCAAGAGCCGCGGCCGCCGCTGAACCTCCCAGCCCTCGCCACCAATCTCCCAGCCGACGCCACCCGCGTCGGCTGTTTTGTTTTCCACGCCCCTCACGAGCGCCGCAGACGCGCCTTTTCCCCGAGCGCGCGACCGGGCCGCTCCGGTGTTGCATCGGCGCAAAGCTTCGCGCAGTAACGACGCACTTCATGCGCCTTTCCCGCTCGCTGTCGTCCGTCGTCGTGATTGTCGCACTCGCCGCACTCAGCGGCTGCGAGAGCAACCCGTCCAGCGCCGCCGCCTCCGCCGCCCGTAATCCCAAAGTCGCGGCCTCATCCTCGGCAGCGCAGCTCCGTTCCGGTGATTCGCTCACGGTGACGCTCAGCGGCATCCCCGATCCGAGCAACAACCCCGTGCAGATCGACGAGCAGGGCGCGATCAGCCTGCCCTTTCTCGGCGTAATCCCGGCCGCCGGACAGAACACCGGCGAACTCTCCAACGCGATCCGCCAGGCCTACCTCGACCGCAAGTTCTACACCTCGATCAGCGTCTCCGTCACCGTCACCGAACGCTACGTCTACATCGGCGGCGAGGTGCAGCGCCCCGGCCGCATCCCGTGGTCACCCGATCTCACGCTCGCCAAGGCCGTGCAATCCGCCGGCGGCTTCACGCTCTACGCCAAGGAAACGAAGGTCACGCTCACCCGCGACCGGAAAGCCTACGAGTTCGACGTGAAGCTCGCGCAACGTCAGCCCGACGAAGATCCCCTCCTCTTCCCCGGCGACTCGATCCAAATCCCGCGCTCCGCTTTTTGAGCGCCACCGCCTCAGCCACCACGCGACTCATGCGGCTTCCTCTTTGGGCTCATCGCTGGCTGCACCGCCGCCGGCTCTCCCGCAAAGGCCTCAAAGGCTCGTTCCTCCACTCGAAGCTCGGCGACCGCCTCCTCGACAAGGCGCTGTGGATGCCGACGCCCGGCAGCATGGCGCGGGCGTGGCTGATTGGGTTTCCCATCACGACGATCCCGTTTCTCCCCGCGCAATCGCTCATCGCCGGCGTCGCGGGATTTTTCGGCCGCGCCAATCTCCTCCTCTGCATCGGCCTCCAATTCATCTCCATGCCGCTCACGGCGCCGGTGCAGCTCTCCGCCTGCTATTTCGTCGGCCGCGTCGCGCGCGGCGAGCCGCCGTTCGAAGTCTGGGATCACCTCATGGCCAACCCGAGCGCGGTGTGGTCGGGCGACGCAGTGTTCACGCTCTACCTCGGTTCGATCATTCTCGGGCCTGCCGTGGGATTGATCGGCTACGCGGCATTCATGCTGCTCTGGCCCGACCATTTGCCGAAGCTCCCGCGACGCAAGAAACCCGACCCAACCTCCTCTTGACCCGCTCCGCCCCTCCGCCTTTCTCGACCCACCCCCACCCGTTACCCTATGAGCCTGTTTAAAACCAAGTCCATCGCCCAGCTGCAGGCTGAGGCGGCCGGCGATCAGCGCCTCAACAAGACGCTCTCCGCCACGAACCTCGTCAGCCTCGGCATCGGCGCCATCATCGGCGCAGGCATCTTCGTGCTGACCGGCCAGGCCGCCGCGCAATACGCCGGTCCCGCCATCGCGATCTCGTTCGTCATCTCCGGCCTCGGCTGCCTCTTCGCCGGCCTGTGCTACGCCGAATTCGCGGCCATGGTGCCGATCGCCGGCAGCGCCTACACCTACAGCTACGCGACGCTCGGCGAGTTCTTCGCGTGGATCATCGGTTGGGATCTCATCCTCGAATATCTCTTCACCGCGCCCACCGTCGCCGTCGGTTGGTCGAGCCACTTCGTGACCTTTTTGCACGACTTCTGCGGCATCACATTTCCCGCCCATCTCGCCAACGCCCCATTCAATTTCGTCAACGGCGAGTGGGTCTCCACTGGTGCCATCGTGAATCTCCCCGCGATGGCCATCATCGCCTTCCTCACCGTGCTGCTCTACGTCGGCATCAAGGAGTCCGCCAACTTCAACAACGTGATGGTCATCACCAAGGTCACCGTGCTCCTCGGTGTCATCGGCTTCGGCCTCTGGTTCATCTTCACGCACTTCGCCCAGGCCCAGGCCAACTGGACGCCTTTCATCCCGGAAAACACTGGCGTGGACGGCCAGTTCGGCTGGAGCGGCATCATGCGCGGCGCGGGAGTGATTTTCTTCGCCTACATCGGCTTCGACGCCGTCTCGACCTCCGCGCAGGAAGCCAAGAATCCCCAGCGCGATATGCCGCGCGGCATCATCGGTTCGCTGATCGTCTGCACATTCATCTTCATCGCCGTCTCCCTCGTCCTCACCGGCATGCAGAAATACACCGACCTCAACAACGCCGCCCCGGTCGTCAACGCCCTCATCGCGGCCGGCGCGCCGGCGTGGCTGCGCTTCGTCGTCGAGATCGCCGCCATCGCCGGCCTCAGCTCGGTCATCCTCGTCATGCTCATGGGCCAGCCGCGCATCTTCTTCTCGATGGCCAACGACGGCCTGCTCCCGGCCACCTTCGCCAAGGCCCACCCGAAGTTCAAGACGCCCTACGTCACCACCGTCATCACCGGCGTGCTCGCGGCCATCATCGGTGGCTGCCTGCCGCTCTCCCTCCTCGGCGAACTCGTTTCCATCGGCACGCTCTTCGCCTTCGTCATCGTCTGCGCCGCCATCATCGTTCTCCGCTACAAGCAACCCGACCTGCCCCGTCCCTTCAAGACCCCGCTCGTGCCGCTCGTGCCCCTTCTCGGCGCCGGCATCTGCTTCTGGCAGATGGCGTCGCTTCCGCGCGACACTTGGATCCGGCTCATCGCCTGGATGGCCATCGGCATCGTGATCTACTTCACCTACAGCCGCCGCCACTCGAAGCTGAACAACCCGGGCAAGTAACCGCCCGCGCCACGCCGCCGCCATGAGTCTCTTCCGCACGAAACCCATCGCCGATCTCCAAAAGGAGGCCGGCGCCGAGCACGGCTACAAGCGCACGCTCGGCCCGATCAGCCTCATCTCGCTCGGCATCGGCTCCGTGGTCGGCGCCGGCATCTTCGTGCAAGCCGGCCCCGCCGCCGCACTCTACGCCGGACCATCGATCGCGCTGTCCTACGTTGTCGCCGGCATCGCGTGCCTCTTCGCCGGCCTGTGCTACGCCGAGCTGTCGTCGATGATCCCCGTCTCCGGCAGCGCCTACACCTACACCTACGGCAGCCTCGGCGAATTTCTCGCCTGGATCGTCGGCTGGTGCCTCATCCTCGAATACCTTTTCTCCGGCGCAGCCGTCGCCGTCAGCTGGTCCGGCACCGTCAACGACATCGTCCGCGAATTCGGCACCCAATTGCCCGCCGCCTTCGCCAACGCCCCGCTCGACATCGACCCCGACCGCACCATTCCGATCAATCTCGGTTTCACCGTCCTCCAGCTGCAGACGCTCAAGACCACCGGTGCGCTGATCAACCTTCCCGCCGTCTTCATTTCGCTCGTCCTGACCTACGTGCTCTACATCGGCATCAAGGAATCGGCCAGCTTCAACAACCTGATGGTCGTGATCAAAGTCGGCGTGCTCCTCGCGCTTGTCGGCTACGGCGCCTACTATTTCTTCGGCCATCCGGCCGTGCCCAAGGCCAACTGGACGCCCTTCATCCCGGACAACACCGGCACGTTCGGCGAGTTCGGCTGGAGCGGCATCTTCCGCGGCGCAGGCGCGATCTTCTTCGCCTACGTCGGCTTCGACTGCGTTTCCTCCGCCGCGCAGGAAACGAAGAATCCGCAACGCGACCTGCCCATCGGCCTGCTCGGCACGCTGCTCATCGTCTCGGTGCTCTTCATCGCCGTGTCGCTCGTGCTCACCGGCATGGTCCACTACTCCAAGCTCAACGTCGGCGCGCCCATCATCTACGCGCTCCAGCAGGCTCAGGCCCCGGCGCTCTTCCGCTACCTCGTCGAAATCGCCGCGCTCGCCGGCCTCACTTCCGTCATCCTCGTTTCGTTGCTCGGCCAGCCGCGCATCTTCTACTCGATGGCGCGCGACGGCCTGCTGCCGTCCTACTTCGCCAAGATCCACCCGAAATACGGCACGCCGCACGTCACCACGTGGATCACCGGCATCTCCTGCGCCGTCATCGCCGGGCTCTTCCCGCTCAACCTCCTCGGCGAACTCATCTCGATCGGCACGCTGCTCGCCTTCGCGCTCGTCTGCGCCGGCGTGCTCGCGCTGCGCCGCACGCAGCCGAATCTTCCGCGTCCGTTCAAGACCCCGCTGGTCCCGCTCGTGCCCATCCTCGGCGTGATCACGTGCGTCGTGCAGATGTTCTCCCTGCCCGCCATCACGTGGCTGAATCTCACCGTCTGGATGGCCATCGGATTCGCGGTCTATTTCGGCTACAGCCGCCGGCACAGCCTGCTCGTCAGACGCTGAGCGCGGGCGCCGCGGCCGCATTTCCCGGTCTCGGATTTTTTCGGCGGACCTAGGAAAACTCCCGCCTCCGCGCATTGCGGCCGCGCGGGCTTTTCCGCGCAATCGCCGCCATGATCGCTCCGCTTTTCCGGCTCGGCCTCCGGCTCGCGCTCGCGTCCGTCATCTGCTCCAGCGTCGCCGGTGCGACCTCCGCCACGCCGACCGCGCGCCTGCTCGAGGCCGCCCTTCACGGCAACCTGCAGGAAATCCGCCGCGCGGTGCAGGACGGCGCGGAGATCAACGCCCGCAACGCCAACGGCGACACCGCGCTGAGCCTCGTCGCCAAACTCAGCTACTACAACGTCGTGCGCTTCCTCGTCGAACAAGGCGCCGAGGTGAACGTCGCCAATCACGACCGCATCACGCCGCTTCACTGGGGCGTCGAATACAACAACGTCCGCATCGTGAAACTCCTCCTCGAGAAAGGCGCCGACGTCCACGCCACCGACAAGATCCAGGAGACCCCGCTGCATTGGGCCGGCTGGACCGGCAGCCTCGAAGCCGCGAAGCTCCTGCTCGACTACGGCGCGAATCCCTACGCCGGCAACAACACCGGCGTGACGCCCATCTTCAACGCGCAACGCCAGGAACACACCGAACTCCACGAACTGCTCACGCGCGAGGAATACCGCCGCAAGTTCAAGCCCGACGCCACGCGCTGACGCGCCGTTGGCGCGCGCCATCCGCCGCCCCAGCGCCGAGGGTGCCGCGCAGCCCGAGCCCGGGCACAAAAAAGCGCCGGACGAAAGCCGGCGCTCATGGAGCGGATTGCCGAGGTCTTTCAGCCCTCGGCGCTCGACGCTCAACCCTTGTAGGCCTTGGCAAACTCCTTCGCGAAATACGTCAGGATCATGTCCGCCCCGGCGCGCTTGATCGCGAGCAGCGACTCGTTGCGCGTGCGCACGAGATCGAGCCAGCCGAGCCGCGCCGCCGCATGGATCTGCGCGTATTCGCCCGACACCTGATAAGCCGCGACCGGCGTCTCGGTGGCGTTGCGCACGTCGCGAATCACATCGAGGTAGGCGCCGGCCGGCTTCACCATCACGACATCTGCGCCCTCGGCCACATCGAGCTGCATCTCGCGAATCGCTTCGCGCCGGTTCGCCGGGTTCATCTGGTAAGTCGCCTTGCTGAGCAACCGCGTGCCCGCGGCCTGCGCGCTGCCCACGGCGTCGCGGAACGGCCCGTAGTAGGCCGAATTGTATTTCACCGAATAGGCCATGATCGCCGTGTCGGAGTAACCCGCGGCCTCGAGCGCCTGGCGGATCGCGCCCACGCGACCATCCATCATGTCCGACGGCGCCACGAAATCCACGCCCGCCTCCGCCTGCATCACCGCCATCTTGGCGAGGATCGCGACGGTGCGATCGTTATCGACGTTGTCCTTCTCGGCATTAAGCACGCCGTCGTGGCCGTGCGTCGTGTAAGGATCGAGTGCGACATCCGTGATGATCGAAAGCTCCGGCACGGCCTTCTTCACCTCGCGCACGGCGCGGAGGATGAGCGTCTGCGGATTGAGCGCTTCGGTGCCATTCTCGTCCTTCAGCTTCGAATCGAGCTTGGGAAACAGCGCCACCGCCGGCACGCCGAGCGCGTGGATTTCCGCGCACTCCTTCACGAGGTCGGCGATGTTCAGTCGAAACACGCCCGGCATGGATCCGATCTCCTCCGGTGCGGGCGAGCCGTCGACCACGAACAGCGGCGCGATCAGGTCAGCGGGACGCAACACGGTTTCCTCGACCATCGCGCGGCGGCTGGCGAAACGGCGCAGGCGGCGCGGACGATGCGTGAGCACGAACTTCGATTCGTTTTGCATGGATGAACGCAAACGGTAGCCGCTCCCCCGCCCTCCGGCTATGGAAATCTTGCCCTTCGCACCGCGGATTTTGCCGCTGTAGGAGCCTGTGCGTTGCGCATTCCGCCAATGTAGGAGCCTGCTTGCAGGCGACCAAAACGCTCGTCGCATGCTTCCTCTGAGCGTCCGGAAGGTCGCTGGCAAACGAGCTCCTGCAGGAATGAAGCTCGCGCGATATCGCTCCAAGCAACGCGCCTCCTTCAATTCTCCCCTCACCTCGCGCGCCAGCACGTCCGCATTTGCCAACCCGCCCGTTTTCCGTTTCCAACTTCCCCTCCGCGTCATGCCCATCCGCCTCTACGATTCCCTCCTCGCCTCAGCTTCGCTGGGGACGAGCCGCGCCGTAGCCTTGGCGTAGGCGGGACCCGCGCTAGAAATCGCCCCCCATGCCCATCCGCCTCTACGATTCCCTCACCCGCAGCCTCCGCGAGCTCACGCCCGGCGAAAAAGACGGCGTCTTCCGCTTCTACAACTGCGGCCCCACGGTCTACGCGCCGGCGCACATCGGCAATTTCCGCACCTTCTCCGTCAACGACGTCCTCCGCCGCCTGCTCGAACTCGAGTTCGGCGCCGCCAAGGTGAAACACGTCCGCAACCTCACCGACGTCGACGACCGCACGATCACCCAGGCCAAGAAAGAGCAGCGCCCGCTCGGCGACATCACCAAGCACTGGACCAAACTCTTCCACGAAGACTGCGCCGCGCTCAACCTCCTCCCGCCCCACGCCGAGCCCACCGCCACCGGCTACATCAAGGAGCAGGTGAACATGATCGAAGTGCTCATGGAGAAGGGCCACGCCTACCGCGCCGCCGACGGCTCCGTGTATTTCAAGATCGAGTCCTTCCCCGGCTACGGCGGCCTCTCGCGCATCAAGGAGCGCGAACTCAAAGCCACCAACACCGTCGCCGACGCCGACCACAAGGACTCCGTCTCCGACTTCGCCCTCTGGAAAGCCTACAAGCCCGAGGAAGACGGCCTCGTCTCCTGGGCCGGCCCGCGCGGCGCCGTCCCCGGCCGCCCCGGCTGGCACATCGAGTGCAGCGCCATGAGCAAATCCATCCTCGGCGACACGATCGACCTCCACACCGGCGGCGTCGACCTGCTCTTCCCGCACCACGAAAACGAGATCGCCCAGAGCGAGTGCTGCAACGGCACGCACTTCTCGCGTCACTGGTATCACAGCGAGCACCTGCTCGTGAACGGCACCACGATGTCGAAGTCCAAGGGCAACTACTACACCGTCCGCGACCTCATCGCGCTCGGCCACTCGCCGCTCGCCATCCGCTACGCCCTGCTCGCCGGCCACCCGCGCAAGCAACTCAACTTCACCCTCGAGTCGCTCCACGCCGCCGAGAGCGCGCTGAAGAAGCTCCTCGTCATCTGCACCGTCCTCCACGACCCGAAGTATCGCGTCGCCGGCAACGGCGCGCCCAGCCGCCTCGTCGAAGTCCTCGACCTCCTCCGCGACGACCTCAACACGCCCGGCGCCCTCGGTGCGCTCTTCAAGCTCGGCCACGAGATCATGACCGGCATCGGCGGCGGCCCGACCGACGCCGACGTCGCCACGCTCGACCAGATCCTCGGCGTGCTCGGCTTCGAAGCGACGAAGCTCAACCAACTCGCTGCCGCCCCCAAGGCCGAAGCCCCCGACGACATCAAAGCCCTCGCCGAAAAGCGCTGGGCCGCGAAAGCCGCCAAGGACTTCGCCGCCGCCGACACCTTGCGCAAAGAACTCGCCGCCGCCGGCTGGTCCATGCTCGACCGCAAAGACGGTTACAGCCTCGAGCCGGTGAAGAAGTAAGCGCCGCCGATGTAGCCGGGGTCGCTGACCCCGGTCTTTCTCCTTCCCCCGGGGTCAACGACCCCGGCTACAATTTCGCCTTGAGCCAACGCGCTCGACGAATGGCATTTCAACTGTGTCTTCGCACAAGCACCTGAAGCGCCTGAGCAATGTCTGGGAGACACAACCGGTCTACTTCATCACGATCTGCACCGAAGGACGCCGCAAACTGCTCGCCAACGATCAGGCGCACGAAATTCTCCGTGCCGAGTGGAACGGTCTTCGCGAGCGATACCGTTGGGCCGTTGGCCGATATGTGGTGATGCCCGACCACGTGCATTTTTTCATCACCGGCGAAAAGGACGCCGCCGCTCTGTCCACGACCATCGGCAAATGGAAGGAATGGACCGCCAAGCGCATCCTTGCCGCCTCGGCGATTTCCGCTCCGCTGTGGCAGCCCGAATTTTTCGATCACCTGCTGCGCTCCAACGAATCACGAGCAGAAAAGTGGCTCTACGTCCGCGAGAATCCAGTTCGCGCCAACCTGGTCGCGCAAGCAGACGATTGGCCCTACGCCGGCGCCATTCACTTCGAGTAATGTAGCCGGGGTCAGCGACCCCGGCTACACGGACACCCGCCGCGCCTCCACCACCTCGATCCGCCCCGCCGTCGCGCGCCAGCGGATATTCCACTCCGCGACCGTCATGCCATACACGCGATCCGCCTCCGCGGCGTGATACGCCGGTTGCAAATCCAGCGCGAGCAACTGACGCACGAGCGTCGCCACGCCCTCGGGCAACCGCGCCGCGATTTCCTCGGGAATCACCACTTCATTCGCCGCGCGCATCGTCGGCGCGTCCTTCGCCCAATCGGACCGCGCGTCCGGCTTCGCCTCGCACCACGGCAGATACGGCTTCACGTCGTAAACCGGCGTGCCGTCCACCGCATCGATCCCCGCCACCCGCAACGCTCCCGCTTCGATCGCGTGCAACTCGACCAGCGATAGTCCGAGGCCGTTCGGTCGCGCGGGAGAGCGTGAGGCGAAGACGCCGACGCGCTCATTCCCACCGAGCCGCGGCGGACGCACCGTCGCCGAGCCGTCCCACGGCGGGTTGCAGTGAAAGCCCGTGATCAGCCACACGTGCGAGAAATTCTCCAGCCCGCGCACGAACTCCGGCGCGGCGAACTCCGGCAAAAACTCCACGCGTCCCTCCGCCGCCGGCACGAGGCCGGACTGGCGCGGCACGCCGAATTTCTCGGCGAACGGCGTGCGGAGCACAGCGATGGGACGGAGTTCGGGCACGACGCACTAGCGCCGCAAAACCGCTTAGGGCGCAAAGCATAAATTCCGCGCGTTGACAGCGGGCGGGTTTCCCGGCGTCGTTTTTCGTTCCGGCCCTCCAATCGTAAGGAGGACCACAACCCACATCACCATGTCCATGACTCCCCTCGAGGAAATCCGCCACTCGTCGTCGCACGTGTTGGCCACTGCTGTCCTGCGTCTCTTCCCCGACGCCAAGCTCGATATCGGCCCGCCGACTGACACCGGCTTCTACTACGACATCGACCTCGACCATAAGCTCACGATGGACGACCTCGCCCGCCTCGAAGCGGAGATGAAGAAGGTCATCGACGAGAACCAGCCTTTCCAGCGCAAGGAAGTCTCCCGCGAAGAAGCCATCGAGATCATCAAGTCGCGCGGCCAGGAACGCTACAAGCTCGGCCGCCTCGCCGACATTCCCGAGGGCGAAAAAATCTCGTTCTACACCAACGGCGAATTCTCCGACCTCTGCGCCGGCACGCACGTCCGCTACACGAAACAGATCAAAGCCTTCAAGCTGCTATCCATCGCCGGCGCCTATCACCGCGGCGACGAGAAGAACAAGCAGCTCCAACGCATCTACGGCACCGCCTTCGCCTCGAAGGACGAGCTCGCCGCCTACATCACGCAGCAGGAACAGGCCAAGCTCCGCGACCACCGCAAGCTCGGCAAAGATCACAAGCTTTTCCACATCGACGAAGACGTCGGCCAAGGCCTCATCCTCTGGACGCCCGCCGGCTCGATCATTCGTCAGGAGCTGCAGTCGTTCATCGCCACCGAGCTCCGCCGCCAAGGCTACTCGCAGGTCTTCACGCCGCACATCGGCCGCCTCGCGCTCTACAAGACCTCGGGCCACTTCCCCTACTACAAGGACTCGCAGTTCCCGCCCGTCGTCGAACGCGACTACCTCGACCAGTTGGTCAACTCCGGCTGCTCCTGCGCCGAGATGTCCAACCGCATCGAGGCCGTCTCGCAGAAATTCGCCGACACGATCAACGAGCGCACCGGCAAGGAAACCATCGGCAAGGACCGCGTCCTCCCCGACGACCAGCTCATCGACGGCTTCCTCCTGAAGCCGATGAACTGCCCGCACCACATCAAGATCTTCGACTCGCAGCCGCGCAGCTACCGCGACCTGCCCGTGCGCCTGGCCGAGTTCGGCACCGTCTACCGCTGGGAACAATCCGGCGAGCTCAACGGCATGACCCGCGTCCGCGGCTTCACGCAGGACGACGCCCACCTTTTCTGCACGCCGGAACAAGTCGCGCAGGAAGTCCTCGGCTGCCTCTCGCTCGTGAAGACCGTGCTCACCACGCTCGGCATGTCCGACTACCGCGTGCGCGTCGGCCTCCGCGATCCCGACGGCAAGAAATTCGCCGGCGACCCCGAGAAGTGGGACCTCGCCGAAAACGCCTGCCGTGAAGCCGCCAAGACGCTCGGCGTCCCCTTCACCGAGGAGCCCGGCGAAGCTGCGTTCTACGGCCCGAAGATCGACTTCGTCGTCCGCGACGTCATCGGCCGCGAGTGGCAGCTCGGCACCGTGCAGGTCGACTACGTGCTCCCCGTGCGTTTCGGCCTCAGCTACATCGGCGCCGACAACACCGCGCACACGCCCGTCATGATCCACCGCGCGCCCTTCGGCTCGATGGAGCGTTTCTGCGGCGTGCTCATCGAGCACTTCGCCGGCGACTTCCCGCTCTGGCTCGCGCCCGAGCAGGTCCGCATCGTCCCGATCTCCGACAAGGTGATGGACTTCGCCAAGACCGCGCTCGCCGAGTTCCAAGCCGCCGATCTCCGCGTCACGCTCGACACCCACTCCGACAAGCTCGGCGCCAAGATCCGCCGCGCCGAATTGGAGAAAGTGCCCTACGTGCTCGTCGTCGGCCAAAAGGAAGCCGAGCTCGCCAGCGCCTCGCTCCGCAGCCGCGCCAAGGGCGACGAAGGCGTGCACAAGATCGCCGACCTCGTCACGCGCTTCAAACAGGAGATCGCCACCCGCGCCCTCCCGGAAAAGAAGCCCGCTGCACCGGCTCCGGCCGCCAACGCACCGAAAGCCTGATTCCGACCGGTAGGGCGAGTCGTTCCGACGAGCCGCGGCTCACCGAGGACGGTTCGCCCTACCTTTTTGCGATGCCCGAATCGCCTGAACTTCCGCCCTGGAAAGACGAACTCGACGCCATCGTCGGCGCGCGCGCGCACGGTCAGTTCAACCAACTCCTCCCGCGCCTGCAGGACCTCGACACACGCCATCCGAACGTCGCCGAGATCGCCTACCAGATCGCGTGGACCTGCGACACGCTCGGCCGCCACGAGCAAGCGCTGCCCGCCTACGAAAAAGCCATCGCGCTGGGCCTGCCGCCGAACGAACTCTCCAACGCTTTCATCGGCCTCGGCTCCACGCTCCGCGCGCGCGGCCAACTCGAGCGCTCGGCCGAAGTGCTGCGCGCGGCGAAACTCCAATTCCCTGACAACCGCGAGTTCGACGCCTTCCTCGCCCTGACGCTGCACGCGCAGGGCCAGCACGGCGAGGCCCTCGCGCTCGCGTTGGAGACGCTCGTCGACACGACCGAAGACCCCGGTCTCACCGCCTACGGCCGCGCCCTGCGCCACGCCGCCGCGAAGCTGACCTGATGCTTCGTGAAGGGCCCGCGTCCCCGCGGGCCACAAGCCGCCCGTCGCCCTCCATCGCGAGAGCCTCCCTGCACTGCACCGCGCGCCCCGGCCCGCGAGGACGCGGGCTCTCCACGGCGCGGCCCTGGCTCAAGCCCTCAAACCGCTGCGCTCGTCCACTCGCCGTTCACGAGCCGCCGCAGCCCGAGCGGGTTTGCGTTCTGCAACTCCGGCGGGAGCAACTCGTCCGCGAAACTCTGATAACACACGAGTCGCGCCCAGCGATGCAGCGCGCGCGTGCCGACCGACGTGCTGCGTCCGCCGTCGCTCGTCGCCGGATACGGCCCGGCGTGCACGATCGCGTGACTGACTTCGAGGCCGGTCGGATAACCGTTGAGGATCACGCGCCCGGCTTTCGCCGCGAGCAGTTCGATCAGTTCCGCAGTCTCCAGCGCCTTCGCCTCGTCCGCCGCGGCGTGCAAAGAGGCCGTCAACGATCCTTCGAGCGAGCGCGCCACTTGCACCATCTCCGCGCGGTCCTTGCACCAGACGACCAGCGAGCTGGGGCCGAAAATCTCCTCCGAAAACTCGTGATTCCCGATGAAGAATTTCGCCTCCGTCTCGAACCAAACCGGCGCGGCCGAACACACTGACGACGCGTTGCCGCGCGCGATCACACGCACGCCGGGCTGCGTCGCGCGCGCGGTCGTGCCGGTGACGAACGCGTTCTTGATTCCCGGCGTGAGCATCACGCCCTCGAGCGTCGCCGAGAGCCGCGCCGCGAGCTCCTTCACGAATTGCTCCGCTTCCGCCGAACGCTGCAGCACGATCAAACCGGGGTTCGTGCAAAATTGTCCGACCCCCGCGAGCGACGACGTGTAGAGTCCCTCGACGATCCCCGCACGGCGCTCCGCGAGCGCGCCCGACAGCAGGAACACCGGATTGACGCTGCCCATCTCCGCGTAGACCGGAATCGGTTCCGGCCGCGCCGCCGCGAGATCCGCGAGCGCGCGCCCGCCCTTCAGCGAGCCCGTGAAACCCACCGCCTTCACCGCCGGATGTTTCACCAGCGCCTGACCGACTTCGAAGCCCGCATCGAACAGCAGTGAGAACGTTCCCTCCGGCAGCCCGCAGTCGCGCACCGCATGCAAGATCAGCCGGCCCACGAGTTCACTCGTGCCCGGGTGCGCCGGGTGCGCCTTCACGATCACCGGACAACCCGCCGCGAACGCCGACGCCGTGTCGCCGCCCGCCACCGAGTAGGCGAAGGGAAAATTGCTCGAACCGAACACGACCACCGGCCCAATCGCGCGCAACATCGAGCGATGATCGGGCTTCGGCAGCGGCTGCCGCTGCGGCTGCGCGGTCTCGATGCGTGCATCGAGCCAGTCGCCGCGCTCCGCCGCCTCACCGTAGAGCCGCAGCTGGTTCGCCGTGCGCGCGACTTCGCCCTTCAAACGCGCCTCCGGCAGACCGGTTTCGATCATCGCGCGTGCGACGAGGTCGCCGGACTTTGCCTCGAGGCTGTCCGCGATGCGGCGCAAAAACTCGTTGCGCCTCGCGCCGGACAGCTTCGCCCACACCGGTGCCGCTTCGACCGCGAGTTGCACCGCGCGATCGACGTCGTCGGCGGTCGCCGACGCGAAGCCGGGCTCGATCTGCGCACCAGTCGAAGGATTGAACGCCTTGAACACGGCCCCGCCGGGGCCGCTCGAACCGAAGCCGATGAGGTTGCCGCCGTCGGGTTTCATGAGGAGAGGGTTGGCGCGCCCGCCGCGAAGCGCAAGCCGCTCAGAGCCGCGGCCGATCCTTCAGCGCCTGCGCGAGCACGGCGCGAGCGTGCGCGAGATCGGCGCCAGCCAGTTCGAGACGCGGCGGCCGCACGTGCGGCGTGCCGCGTCCGACCTCCGCCTGCACCCATTTGATGAGCTGCACGAACTTCGGGACGGTATCGAGTTTCAGGAGCGGCAGGAACCACTTGTAGAGTGCCAGCGCACGCGCTTTGTCGCCGCGCGACGCGTAGTCGAACAGCACGACGCTCTCCTCGGGAAACGCGTTCACGAGTCCCGCAATCCAGCCGACCGCGCCGGCGTAAACACCTTCGACGATCGCATCGTCCATGCCGACAAGCACGTCGAGCCGGGTGCCGCACGCCGCACGGATCGCTGTCACGCGGCGCACGTCGCCGCTGGATTCCTTCACGGCGCGCAGATTGGGATGCTCCGCCGCCAGCTCTGCGACCTGCTCGGGCAGGAAGTCCGTTTTGTAGGCCGGCGGGTTGTTGTAGAGCATGCACGAGAGCGGCGTCGCGGCGATGATCGCACTGACGTGCGCCTTCATCTCGCGCCAGTCACTCGAGTAAACGTAGGGCGGCAGCACCATGAGGCCCTTCGCCCCGGCGGCTTCCGCGGCCTTGGCCATCGCGACGGCCTCAGCGGTGGTCAGCGACGCGATGCCGAGCGCCACCGGCGCGCGCTCACCGACGGCGGAGACGGCGGTTTTCACGACCGCGATTTTCTCTTCAAACGTCAGCGTCTGCGCCTCGCCGAGCGAACCGCAGCACACGATGCCCGTGCAACCGCTGTCGATCATCCAGCCGCAATGCGCCGCGAGCGCTGCGTGATCGACCGACAGGTCGGCGTTCAGATTCGTGGTGATGGCGGGGATGACACCTTTCCAGTTCATGGGATAAGAATCCTTTGGAGGGCTCGCGTCCCCGCGGGCCGTTATGGTTGGGTTAGCGCAAGCCGGCCCGCGGGGACGCGGGCCCTCCCGTCAGCCAAATCGATCCGGACTCGTCAGCGAGAGATCGACGCTCGGCTTCTTGCCGGAGAGCAACTCCGTCACGGCGTAACCGGTGATCGGCGCGAGCGTGACGCCCAGCATCGCGTGGCCGCACGCCGCGACGAGATTGGTCTGCTTCGCAAAGCGCCCGATGTAGGGCATGCCGTCGGGCGACACGGGGCGGTAACCAAACCATGGCTGGATGCCGTCGAAATCCGCCGCGCTCATCTCCGGGAAATACACCTGCGCCGCCGCCTTGATCTGCTCGATGCGCTCGGGGCGCACGCGGTCGACGTGGCCCGCGATTTCCATCGTGCCACCGAAGCGCAGCGTCTCGCCCATCGGCGTCACGGCGACGCGCCGCTCGGAGAGGATCATCGGCTTCTTCAACTTGAAACGCGGCTTCTCGATCGTGAGCGAGTAGCCCTTGCCCGCCTGCATCGGCAGCCGCAGGTCGAGGCCGCGGATGGTTTCCGGCGCCCACGAGCCGGTCGCGAGCACGTATTCGTCCGCCGTGAGTTCGCCGGCACTGGTCGAGACTCCCGTGACGCGGCCGCCCCCGCTGCGCCAGCCGTAGACGTTGGTGTTCCAATGGAATTTCACGCCCTGTTGCTTGAGCAAGGCGACGAGCGCGGGGATGAACTTCCGGGGCGATATGTGAGCATCGATCGGGAAATAGACCGCGCCGGCGATGTCCATGCGCGCTCCGGGCTCGAGCTGCGCCACCTGCTGCGGCGTGAGGATCTTCGCCTCGACGCCGACAGAGTTGGCGAGCGCCGCGAGGCCCTTCTCGTAAGCGGCGAGTTTCTCGGGCGTCTTGCAGAGATTGAACAGGCCCTGCGCCTCGAACTCGAAACTGTTGCCCGTCTGCGCCGCGAGTTCGACGAAGAGTTTCCGACTCTCCAGGCAATGTTGCGCGAGCACCGGCGCGGCGCGGCGGCGGTGCTCTTCCGTGCAGTTCCTCGCGAACAGCCAGCCCCAGCGCATCAACTCCGGATCAAGGCGCGGCTTGATGTAGAACGGACTGCGCGAACTCGTCATCCACTTCAGCCCCTGCCACACCATGCCGGGCGCCGAGATCGGCTCCACGTGGCTCGGCGACACATAGCCAGCGCTGCCCTGCGCGCACGAGTCGGCGCCCTCCGGGCTGCGTTCGATCACCGTGACGGCGAAACCGGCCTTGGCGAGGTAGTGCGCGGTGCAGAGGCCGACAATGCCGCCGCCGCAAACGATGACGCTGCGCGATGTGCTCATGTTGGACGAATACCCCAGCGAAACGGGTCCGCCGGGTCGAGCAGCAACACGCCTTCGCCGCACACATGCGCCGTGCCCGTGATCGTCGGGAGAACCTTGTCCCCATCGCGCCGATAGCGTCCGCGGAACGCACTGCCGACGATGCTCTCCTGCACCCACTCGGCGCCCTCGGCGAGTTTTCCGTCCGCCGCGAGGCAAGCGAGTTTCGCACTCGTGCCCGTGCCGCACGGCGAGCGGTCGTAGGCGCCGCCGGGACAGAGCACGAAATTCCGGCTGTGCACGCCGCGGGTCGGCGACGGCGCGAACAATTCCACGTGATCGACCTCGGGAAACCCCTGCGCATTCACCGCCGCGCGCACGCGGGACGTGTAGTCGGTGAGCGCGGCGACGTTCGCCAGCTCGAGCCGCTGCCCGTGTTCCTCGATGAGGAAAAACCAGTTGCCGCCCCAAGCCACGTCGCCGCGCACGCGACCGATGCCCGGCACGTCCACGACGACGCCCGCGGCCTTGCGGTAGCTCGGGACATTGTCCACCGACACGCTGCCGTCGGCGTGCAACGTCGCTGCCACGACGCCGACCGGCGTGTCGATCCGCACGACGCCCGGCTGCGCGCGCCCGAGGTGCGCCAGCGAAACGACGAGCCCGATCGTGCCGTGCCCGCACATGCCGAGCGGACCGACGTTGTTGAAAAAAATCACGCCCACATCGCAGCCCGGCGCATGCGGCTCGACCAACAGAGCGCCCACGACGACGTCCGATCCGCGCGGCTCGTTGACGATCGCCGAGCGGTAGTGATCGAACTCGCCGCGAAACCGCGCCACGCGCTCCGCCAGCGGGCCGTCGCCCAGATCCGGCCCGCCCTCGAGCACAAGCCGCGTCGGCTCGCCGCCGGTGTGCGAATCGAGGATGCGAATGCGTTGGACGGACGATGCTGCCATGGCCCGGCGCGAAGCTCCCGGAGCGCCCCGCACGGCGCAAGCTCTTCCCTGCGCCCGCATGACAAGTTTGTCGGTTGCCAGCCCGCAAAACGCTCCCGCACTCTCTGCGCCGCATGTCCGCTCCGCAGGACTTCAACGTCGATTACCTCGCCCAACTCGCCCGCCTCGCGCTCACGCCCGAGGAAAAGGCCAAGTTCGCCGCGCAGTTGGGCGATGTGCTTCACCACATCGAGCAGCTCGCCAAGGTGGACGTCACCGGCGTCGAGCCGACGGCGCACGCATTCCCCATTGAAAACGTCTGGGACGCCGACGCGCCGCGCGCGGGCCTGAGCGTCGCCGATGCGCTTCGCAACGCACCCGCGCAGCGCGAGAACATGATCAGCGTGCCGAAAGTCGTGGAGTGAGCGCAATGGCCCCACTGCATTTCCAGACCATCGCTGAGCTGTCGGGTCGCCTCGCGCGCCGCGAGCTTACCGCCGTCGAACTCATTCAGTCGCTCATCGCGCGCACCCGCGCCCTCGAGCCTCGACTGCACGCGTTCAACTCCTTCGACGAGGCCGACGCCCTCGCCCAAGCCACCGCGTCCGACGCCCGCCGCGCCGCCGGCCAAGTCCGCGGTCCGCTCGATGGCATTCCGATCGGTCTCAAGGACGTCATTGCCGTCACCGGCCAGCCGCTCACCGCTTCGAGCAAAATCCTCCAGAATTTCGTTTCACCCTACGACGCCACCGTCACGCGCAAACTCAAGGACGCCGGCGCCGTGCTCTTCGGCCGGCTCAACTGCGACGAGTTCGCCATGGGCTCGTCGAACGAGAACTCCGCCTTCGGCCCCGCCGGGAATCCCTGGGACACCACGCGCGTGCCCGGCGGCTCCTCGGGCGGCAGCGCCGCCGCGCTCGCCGCGGGCGAAGTCATCGCGTCGCTCGGCTCCGACACCGGCGGCTCCATTCGCCAACCCGCCGCACTCTGCGGCCTCGTCGGCCTCAAGCCGACTTACGGCCTCGTCTCGCGCTACGGTCTCGTCGCCTACGCGTCGTCGCTGGACCAAATCGGCCCGTTCGGCCGCACGACCGAGGACATCGCACTCGTGTTGCGCGCCATCGCCGGACACGACCCGCTCGACTCAACTTCGTTCAAAGCCGAAGTGCCCGACTACCGCGCCGCGCTTGCCGGCCCCGCGCCGCGCCGCATCGGCATCCCGAAGGAGTATTTCGGCGAAGGCCTCGATCCCGAGATCGCCGCCGCGGTGGAAGACGCGGTGAAGTTTTACCGCGACCGCGGCTGCGAGGTGAAAGAGGTTTCGCTCCCGCACACGCGCTACTGTCTCGACGCCTACTACGTCATCGCGACGGCCGAAGCGTCGTCGAACCTCGCGCGCTTCGACGGCGTGCGTTACGGCCACCGCTCCAAAGCCGCGACCGATGCCATCGATCTCTACGCGAAGTCGCGCGCCGAGGGCTTCGGCGCCGAAGTGAAGCGCCGCATCATCCTCGGCACCTACGTGCTCTCGAGCGGTTACTACGACGCTTACTACCTGCGCGCGCAGAAAGTCCGCACGCTGATCCGGCAGGATTTTCTCCAAGCGTTCACCGAAGTGGATGCGCTGCTCACGCCGACGTCGCCGGTGCCGGCGTTCAAGATCGGCGAGAAGGCCGACCCGCTCGCGATGTATCTCCTCGATATCTACACCATCGGCGTGAACCTCGCCGGCCTGCCCGCCGCGAGCGTGCCCTGCGGTTTCACGAGCGGCGGCCTGCCCATCGGCCTGCAACTCATCGGCCAACCCTTCAAGGAAGCCGACCTACTCGCCCTCGCCCACACCTACGAGCAGGCCCACGAGTGGACACGGCGCCATCCGGCGCTGTGAAAATCCCAATAGCCAACCGCCAAACTCCAAACCTTTGAAACCACGAAATACACGAACCACACGAAACCTCCGGGCTCACGGTCCCTTTTCGTGTATTTCGTGTGTTTCGTGGTAACTTAAAAATGGATTTCGAAGCAGTCATCGGTCTCGAGGTGCACGTCCAAATCAAGGCGGCCTCCAAGATGTTCACGCGTGTCGCCACTGGCTACGGCGAGCCGCCGAACACGCTCACCGACCCCACCGTCCTCGCGCTGCCGGGCGCGTTGCCCGTGCTGAACAAGGCCGCGCTCGACGCCATCATCAAGACCGGCCTCATGCTCGACTGCGAGATCGCCACCGTCACGCGCTGGGATCGCAAAAATTATTTCTACCCGGATAGCCCCAAAAACTACCAGCTTTCGCAATACGACCAGCCCGTCTGCCGCCACGGCGCCGTCGAGATCGAGCTGCCGGGCGCCTCGCTCGCCGTGATGGGCGAGCACAAGAAGATCGAGCTGACCCGCATCCACCTCGAGGAAGACGTCGGCAAACTCAACCACGAGACCAACGACTCGCTCATCGACTACAACCGCGCCGGCACGCCGCTCATGGAGATCGTCACCGAGCCGGTCATCCGCTCCGCCGACGAGGCCTTCGCGTTCCTCACCTCGCTGCGCCAATCGCTCATCTACGCTGGCATCTCCGATTGCGACATGGAGAAGGGCCAGATGCGTTGCGACGCCAACATCTCCATCCGCCGCGTCGGCGAGACCAAGCTCGGCACGAAGGTCGAGCTGAAGAACCTCAACTCCATTTCCTACGTCCGCGACGGCATCGTCACGGAGATCAAGCGTCAGATCAACGTCGCCACCAGCGGCGGCACGATCGTGCAGGAAACGCGCCTCTACGACGGCGAGACCGGCCGCAGCGCCTCGATGCGTTCGAAGGAAATGGCGCACGACTATCGCTACTTCCCCGACCCCGACCTGATGCCCGTGCGCATCGACGCCGAGTGGAAAACGCGCCTCGCCGCCGAGTTGCCCGAGCGCCCGTTCGCGAAGCAGACGCGTTTCATCGAGCAACTCGGCCTGCCCTACTCCGCCGCGTCCGTGCTCGTCCGCGACCGCGCGCTCGCCGACTTCTTCGAGGCCGCCGTCAAACTCGGCGCGAAGCCCACCGCCGCCGCCAACTGGATCACGAACGACCTGCTACGCGACCTCGCCGCGGCCAACCTCGCCCTCGCCGCGAGCAAAGTCACCGCCGCCCACATCGCCGGCCTCGTCGCACTCGTCGAGCAAGGCGCCGTGTCGAGCAGTCAGGCGAAGGAGATTTTCGCCGACATGTTCCAGACCGGCGACCAGGCCGCTGCCGTCGCCGACCGCAAAGGTCTGCGCCAGTCCTCCGACACCGGCGCGCTCGAAGGCTGGTGCGCCACCGCCATCGCCAACGACGCGAAATCCGCCGACCAAGTCCGCAGCGGAAACGCCAAGGCGATCAACGCGCTGAAGGGCGCCGTGATGAAACTCTCCGCCGGCAAAGCCAACCCGAAGCTCGTGGACGACATCCTGCGGCGACTGCTTGTCGGCTGAGACCAGACTTCGTTCGTGTTTTGATGGAGGCGGGAATCCATCCCGCCGATTGGATACTTTTACCTACAGAAATTTCCCGAGAGGCCGTTTCAGAAAGTGCACCGCAGAGTAAAATCTGCACCAGCCTTCTCGGGCAGGACGTATGGGCCTGCAAGCGGGGCGCACCAAGCGAGCCTTCTCTCCGGAGGGTCGCTACCGGGCGCCTTTCTTTTTGGGAGCGCTGGAAGGTGTCCTGTCACCCTCCATCTGCAAAACATGAACCGCCCCCTCCGCGCCACCAGCATCGTCCTCGCACTGTTCAGTGCAAATCCCCTCACCGCCGCCGTTTCCATCGGCAACAGCAATGTCCAGATCGGCGGCTTCTTCAGCCAAGGTTACCTGAAGAGCTCCAAGAACAATTTTCCCTTCGAGTCCAAAGACGGCACCTGGGACTTCCGCGAGATGGCGGTCAACGTCTCCACGACCGTCGGCTCCCACCTTCGTGTCGGTGCCCAGGGTTTCGCCCAGCGCCTCGGCAACTACGGCGAGGACAAGGTGAAGCTCGACTGGGCTGTCGCCGACTACAACTTCCGCCAGGAAATCGGCGTGCGCGCCGGCCGCATCAAGTATCCCAAGGGTCTCTACGGCGAGGCGCTCGACGTCGACGCGATCCGCCCCTTCATCTTTCTCCCCTCCTCCCTCTACAATCCCGTCCTGCGCGACTTCTCGGCCTCGTTCGACGGCGCCATGATCTACGGCACGATCTCGACCGCCAAAGCCGGCAGCTTCGACTACAAGATCTTCTACGGCGACATCGCGATGAACACCGATCAAGGCGTCGCGGACTTCTTCAACGACAGCGGCTTCTTTGCCGACGGCGTCAAAACGCTCGCGATTGATCACGTCAGCGGCGCCGCCATCGACTGGAGCACGCCCCTCAGCGGCCTGAAGCTCCACTTCTCTTATTCCAAACTCGCCGACGTCGATGGCGTGGGGCCGTTCGCCGCGGCCCCCATGTTTACCGCACTCATTCGGGTCGCGCCCGCCTATACCACCATCGGCGCCGAGTATGCCCACGGCGACTGGACCTTCGCCGCGGAGTGGCAAAATCAAGACGGCGACTCCCTCGTCCAAGCCCTGCCCGTCTACAACTCCGCCGGCAAATACGGCAGCCGCAACTACTACGTCTCCGCGACTCGCCGTTTCGGCGAGAAATGGGAAGCCGGCGCCTATTACTCGAAGAGCCGCGACCTCCACCCCAACCCAAGTGCGACGACCGCCGAGAAACAGCTCGAGGACTACGCCGTGAGCGTTCGCTACAACGTGAACGAGCACGTCATTCTCAAGGTCGAGTTTCACTCGATCGACGGCCGGTTCAACGTGTTCAACACCCCCCGCAACCCGAATCCGACCCTGGCCGACTCCTCGTCGTTCTGGGCGATCAAGAGCACCTTCATTTTCTAAGCGGCATCTCCCGGCCAACTCACCACCCGATTTCCGCCATGAAAACCATTTCCCGCTCTCTCGCGGTGCTCGCCCTGCTCGCGTTCACCCTCTCCGCCCACGCCGCCACCACCGTCATCGGCAACAAGAACCTCGCGGGCGAGAAGATCGACGCCGCCACGCTCAAGGCGGTCTTCCTCGGCAAGAAGGTTGCCTGGGACGGCGCCGGCCGCGTCACCCTCGCCGTGCTCAAGGGCGAGCTCGCCGACGAATTCCTCAAGGCCACCGTCGACATGAACGCCTCCACGTTCACGAACCACTGGCGCCGCCTCTCCATGACCGGCGGCGGCACCGCCCCGAAGTTCTTCGAGAAGGCCGACGAGCTGCGCAAGTTCGTCGCCGATACTCCGGGCGCGATCGGTTTCGTCGGCCCCGCCAGCGTCGATGGCTCCGTCATTCCCATCAACGGCGGTTGAACCGACTCCCTCATGAGCGCCATCCCCCGCATCAATCTCAGACGCGCGTTCACCGGCATCACGATCAGCTACGTCTTCCTGACCGTGCTGATCGTGGGCATCGGCGTTGTCAGCTCGGAGTTCTCGAAGACTGGCACCGCGAAGACCAATGAGTTGAGCCAAAACCTCCTGCCCGCACTGCAGAAAGTCGCCGCGCTGCAGGAGGCCACGCTCAAGTATCACCTCGCCAACCTGGAATTCGTCACCGGTCGCGACGAGGAGACGCAGACGCGCAAGCTCGCCGAAGCGAAGAAACAGCGCGAAGCGGTCGACGCCAACTCACAGGCGCTCACTCAACTCACGACTGACGCCGATACCGGCAAACACGAGGCGGAGTTCGCCTCCGCGCTCGCCGGCTACGATGCCGCAGTCACCCGGCTCCGCGCCGCGCTCAAGGCGAACGAGTTCGACGAAGCCATGAAAATCCTCGACGGCGACGTCGCCCGCGCGAACGGCACCGTCGAAACCGCGCTCAGCCAGCTCCGCAATCACATCTTCGAAATCTCCAACGCCAACGGCGAAGCCACCGCCGGCATCCTTGCCCGCAACCTCAAGCTCACCGTCACGATCTCCTTCGTCGCCGGCGCGCTCGGCCTCATCGGCATCGGCCTGGTTCAATGGCTCGCCCGCCGCATCAGCCGTCCGCTCCACGACGCGATGGGCCAGATGCAGGAGTTCACCGAGCGCACCGCCGATGCCTCCGTGCAGATCTCGACCTCCAGCCAGTCGCTCGCCGACGGCGCCAGCCAGCAGGCCGCGTCGCTCGAAGAAACCTCCGCGTCGCTCGAGGAGATGTCCGGCATGACGCGCCGCAACGCCGAAGCCGCCCAAACCGCCAAGCATGCCGCCACCCAAACCCGCGGCACTGTCGAAGCGGGCGCCGCCGGCATGCAGCGCATGAACACGGCGATGGAAGGCATCAAGTCCGCCTCCGCCGAAATCGCGAAGATCATCAAGACGATCGACGAGATCGCGTTCCAGACCAACATCCTCGCCCTCAACGCCGCGGTGGAAGCCGCGCGCGCCGGCGAGGCCGGCGCCGGCTTCGCCGTCGTCGCCGAGGAAGTCCGCGCGCTCGCCCAACGCTCCGCCAACGCCGCCAAGGAAACCGCCGAGAAGATCGAAGCGGCTCTTTCCAAGAGCGAGGAAGGCGCGCGCACCAGCTCCGAAGTCACCGGCATGTTGACGGAAATCGTCGAACAGGTGCGCAAGATGGACGGCCTCGTCGCCGAGATCGCCACCGCCTCCGCCGAACAATCCGAAGGCATCGCCCAGGTGAACAAGGCCGTCGCCGCGATGGACAAGATCACGCAGTCGAACGCCTCCACCGCCGAGGAAAGCGCCGCCGCCGCCGAGCAACTCTCGTCGCAGTCGCGCGAACTCAAGGTCGTCGTCGAACAGCTGCGCGACCTCATCGGCTCGTCGGCGCAAACGCACGCTCACGGCGCGCCGACTCCGTCCCCCGCGCCGCAAGCGCGCTCGGCGGAGATCAAGCGGCCGGTGCTCGCGGGCCGTTAAGCGACGCCAAGCCGCCATCCTCTCCAGCCCGCCGCGAGGCGGGCTTTTTGCATTCAGCGGGAACGCCTCCGGCCCGCGCCCTGAAACACGCGACCGAACGCCAGCAGCACGAGCAGCAGCACCGACCAAAGCGTCGGCGCGCCGCCACCACCACCGCCGCGCGAGGGCGCTGGCGTGGGCGGCGGCACGTTGACCGTCACCGTCGCCGGCTGGCTGGTCGCGGATCCCTCGTTGTTGGAAACGACGACGGTATAGCTTCCGGCGTCGCTCGCCTGCACGCTCGAGAAGGTCAAGGTGTCGGACGTCGCGCCGGCCAGCGAGAGGCCGCCCTTGAACCACTGGTAGCTCAGCGGCGCGGCGCCGCTCGCGACGACACGCAAAGTCACGAGTTGTCCGGCCGTCGCGATCACGCCCGCCGGTTGCGTCGTGATCGAGATCGTCGCCGGTGTGCTCACGCTCACCGCGCCCTTAGCGCCGGAAAGTCCCGCGATATTGGTCGTGCGCACGCGCACGTGATACGTCGTGCCAGTGCGCGCGGCGAAACTCGCGCTCGTCGCGTTGGCCGGCGCCGTCGCCACGGAGGCATACGTCACTCCGGCGTCGGTCGATGCTTCGACCTGGAAGCCGGTTTCGAAATCGGCGCGGTCCGTCCACGCGACCGCGATCTGCGTCGGCGTGGACACGATCGCTGCCACGTTGTCGGGCGGCGGCGCGGTGAAACCGGCGCGCTGCAGTCCGCGTTGGATGATCGGGCTGCGCAGCAGGCGGCGCCACACCTCCGCGCTGCGGTGGTTCTCGATCATCAGGATGTTCGTGCCGACGCTGATGCCGATGACGTCCGGGTCGAACCACCGGTTCGCGGTGATGTTGAAGGCGTCGCAGTAGCCATAGTCGGACCAGATCGACGCGCCGTAGGTGTCGTAGAGGTGGCGCAGCGCCGGCACGCACGCCTCGGGCGCGAACGGCACCGAGCCCATCAACGCCGTCGGCGCGAGCGTGCCGTCGTCGATCGTCGTCGGTCGGCCGGGCGGCGCGCCGCGACCGTCGTAGCCTGAGTATTTCACGCCGCCGATCGTCGCGTTCGGCCCGTCGCACGCCGTGAGGCCGAACTCGAGCGCACTGTAGTTCGTGAACGGCCGCGCGGCCGCATACGACTGCTGCGCGAGCGTCGCGCGGCGGGAGTTCTCGAAGTAATCGATGCCATCGCCGTGCGTGCGCAGATAGCCATCGGCGATGCCGCGGAAATCGATCCAGCAATGCGAGTATTGGTGCGTGAAGAGCGAGCCGGTGATGCACCAGACGTAACTCTGCCCGGAGTGGATTTTCCACTGATAGGTGGCGGTCCATGCCTCCCACGACGCGGTCGGCAATGGGTTGCTGGCGACGCCGAGGCCGAGGAGATAAAGCGCCATCGCCTCGTTGTAGCCGGACCAGCCGCTCGGGTGGTAGCCGGTCTCCGGTTTCCAATCCATCGCCACGAGATTGTCCGGCCGCAGCACGAAGCCCCAATCGACGCGGTTCACGAGCGTGTCCGCCGCCTGCCGGATCGCGACTTCCGCGGCATCGGCGCCGTCGAAGTAGAGCGCGCAGTCAATCACACCGAGCAGCAACAGCGCGGTGTCGATCGTCGAGAGTTCGCAGTTGCCGGAACGCAGACCGGTATTCGTGTCGAGGAAGTGATAGAACCAGCCGCGATAGCCCGCGACGCCGGTGGGGGATGGGCCTTGCGGAACATTGACGAGAAACTGCAGCGTCGTGCGCACGCGTTCGCGAGCGGCGGCACGCGTGACCCAGCCACGCGACACGGCGACGTTTATACTGCTCAGGCCAAAACCGACCGCGGCGACGCTGCACACATCGAGGTTCGACGCGCGGTCGGGGACGAGCCCCGTCGTCGGATGCTGCGTCGCCCAGAAATAGGCGAAACTCTGCTGCTCCACGTAGCCGAGAAAGTCATCGTCACTCGCGAAGCTCGCGCGACGTCCGGTTTGCGCCGGCAACGTGTAAGCGAGAACCGGTGTGACGGCCGCGCTCAGCAGCACGATAACCGCAATGAGTCCGCGCCACCCCGGAGACCACAGGCCCGGGTCGCCGAAAGCGCGCCGAAATGACAACGTTTGCAACGCCGGCACCGTAGAGCGCCGGCGCCGTCCGGCCAACTCCAAACCCGGAGCGACCGCCGGTTCGCGGACAACACGCTTCACACCTCTTGCATCGACACTGGTGCCGCCCCCATGAAACCCAAACCGCTCTGGCACCCGCTCGCGCTTCGCGCGCCCGAGCGCGCACCGTCCCGCGCGGCAACAGCCGGCCTTTGCCTGTCGCCCGTCCCTCTCCAGTTTTCCGCCGCTGTGCCGATATCAGTCGGTAAGTATCGTGGTGTGCGTTCGCGCACGACCAGTTCGACCGGGCTGAACACATGGGTCAGCAAGGGTGAAGGCGATGCGAGCTTCGCTATTTCGTCCCAAAACCCATCATGAACTCCTGGACCATCTCCAAGCGCATCGTCGCCAACGCGGCGATTTTTACCCTGATCACCCTCGTGATCGCCCTCATCAGCATCGCTTCGCTCCGGTCGAACGCCAACTACGCCGAAGCACGCCTCGTCAACGACGCGATTCCCGGCCTGAACCACGGCGCGGACATCGCGATCTTCGCCTTTCGCGGCCACGTGCGGCTGCTGATGGCTCACGAGAGCAACGAGGCGGCCGCGCGTGAAAAATTCCTCGAGCAAATGCGCGAAGCCACGGCCTCCGTCGGCGAGGCGATGAAAGGCTACGAAGCCTCGATCACGGCCGACGTGGATCGACAGAATTTCCAACAACTGCAGCAACTCCGCCAAAACTACGTCAGCCAACGCGAGTCTTTCATCGCGGCCTTCACGCAGGGCAAGAGCGAGGAAGCCTCCCGCCTGCTCAACGAAAGCGTCGAGCCCGCCTTCGGCGCCTATCGCGACCAAGTCATCAAGATGCTTAAGTGGAATCAGGAAGTTGCGACCACGGTTTCCACCACCATCGCCTCCGACTCGCGCCGCGCCTACACGCAGACGCTCGTTATTTCGGTCGCCGGACTCGCGACCGCCCTCGCCATCGCCGGCTTCATTGTCCGCGGCATCAATCGCACCCTCCAAGGCGTCGCCGGCTCGCTCGGTGAGTCGTCCGATCAGGTCGCCTCCGCCGCCGGCCAGGTTTCCTCCAGCGCGCAATCGCTCGCCAGCGGCGCCAGCCAGCAGGCCGCCAGTCTCGAGGAAACCACCTCCTCGCTCGAGGAGATGGCCTCCATGACCAAGCGCAACGCCGAGGGCGCGAGCACCGCCAAGACCCTCTCCAGCGAGACGCGCACCGCCGCCGAAACCGGCAACTCCAGCGTGGACGAGATGCGCCGCGCGATGGACGCCATCAAGGCTTCCTCCAGCGACATTGCCAAAATCATCAAGACGATCGACGAGATCGCTTTCCAAACCAACATCCTCGCCCTGAACGCCGCCGTCGAAGCCGCCCGCGCCGGCGAAGCCGGTGCCGGTTTCGCCGTGGTCGCCGAGGAAGTCCGCGCGCTCGCCCAGCGCTCCGCCAACTCCGCCAAGGAAACCGCCGAGAAGATCGAAGTCGCCATCCGCAATGGCGAGGAAGGCGCGAAAATCTCCGAGACCGTCGCCCAAGCGCTGTCCGTCATCGTCGAGAAAGCGCGCAGCGTCGATTCGCTCGTCGCCGAGATCGCCACCGCCTCGCTCGAACAGAACCAAGGCATCGACCAGATCACCAAGGCTGCGACGCAGATGGACCAGATCACGCAATCCAACGCCGGCAGCGCCGAGGAATCCGCCGCCGCGGCCGAGGAGCTGAACGCGCAAGCCGCGTCCATGAACGATGCCGTGCAGCAACTGCGGCGTCTCGTCGGCGGAGTCACCGCCGAAACCACGCACCACTCGGCACCTCCGTCGGCCAAGCGCGCCGCTCCCGCCGCCACGAAGCACCATGCGCCCTCGCCGCGCGCCGTGAAACCCGCACTGCAAACGCACAGCGCCGCGAAGGCCGCTGCCGCCAACGTCCACGAAGCCCACTTCATCGATTCCTAACATGAGCGCGCCAACCTCGAACCAGACCGCGTCCGGACATGCGGGCAAATATCTCACCGTCCAACTGGATAACGAAGCCTACGGCATCGCCGTGCTGAAAGTCCGTGAGATCATCCGTCTCCAGAAAATCACCGCGGTGCCGCAGATGCCCGAGTTCGTCAAAGGCGTCATCAACCTGCGCGGCCGCGT
Organism: Opitutia bacterium; assembly: GCA_016217545.1. Classification (NCBI taxonomy): domain Bacteria; kingdom Pseudomonadati; phylum Verrucomicrobiota; class Opitutia; species Opitutia bacterium. Next base: position 135,584 of record JACRHT010000004.1, read on the forward strand.
CATCCCCGTGATCGACCTGCGCGTGAAATTCGGCCTCAAGAGCGAGTTCACCGAGCGCACCTGCGTGGTCGTAGTCCAGGTGCGACTGACGAGCGGAACCCACGTCCAGATGGGCCTGATCGTCGACAGCGTGGAGGAAGTCGTCCACGTGCCCGCCGAAGAGATCGAGCCGACGCCGGAGTTTGGCACCCAGGTGGACACGCGCTACCTGCTCGGCATGGCCAAGGTCAAAGGACAGGTGAAGACGCTGCTCGATATCGATCGCGTCGTTGCCCCTGAGACGACGGCCGCGCTCGTCGACGCGATCAGCTGAGAAATCAATCGGGCCGGTGTCCCGCCACCACGAGCCGGCACAGGCATTCCACGCGACCCAATTTCGGGCCAAAAAAACGCCTCGGGTGCCGGCTGATCAGCCAGCGCCCGAGGCGAAAATTCGAACCGTTTACTTCGCTTCGTCGACCACGCGGATGTGCAGGTCGCGGAGCTGTTTCTCGGTCACCGGCGTGGGACTCTGATTCATCAGGTCCTGTGCCTTTTGCGTCTTCGGGAAGGCGATGACGTCGCGGATCGAGTTCGTGCCGCAGAGCAGCGCGCACATGCGATCGAGGCCGAAGGCGATGCCGCCGTGCGGAGGCGCGCCATACTTGAACGCCTTCAGCATGTAGCCGAAGCGGCTCTCGACCACGTCGGCCGGAATCTTGAGCACGTCGGTGAAGACCTTCTCCTGCAGCGCCGGCTGGTGGATGCGAATCGAGCCGCCGCCGAGTTCCATGCCGTTCAAGACGACGTCGTAGTGCTGGCCGCGCACGGCCTTCGGGTTGCTGTCGAGCAGGTGCGCGTCTTCCTGCACCGGCGCCGTGAACGGGTGGTGCGTGGCCGCGTAGCCGCCGCGCTCCTCGTCGTAGCTCATCAGCGGGAAATCGACGACCCAGAGGAAATTCCACTGGTCGGGACGCAGCGTCATCTTGCCGCGCTTCACGAGCAGTTGCGCGGCGTCGAGGCGGATGCGGCCGAGGATCGCGCACGCACGCTCCCACGGAGCGGCGGCGAAGCAGATCAGGTCGCCGTCCTGGATGTTGAGGCGCGCGGTGAGGTCGGCCTTCTCGGCGTCGGTGAAGAATTTCACGATCGGCGATTTCCATTCGCCCTTCTCGACCTTGATGTAGGCGAGGCCCTTCGCGCCCATCGCCTTCGCGGAATCCTCGAGCGAGGAAATCTCGCCCTGCGTGGCGTCGGCGAGGCCCTTCGCATTGACGGCCTTGATCGAGCCGCCCGAGGCCGCGGTGGACTGGAAGACCTTGAAACCGGAGCTGCGGAACGTGTCGGTGAAGTCGACGAGTTCGAGGCCGAAGCGCGTGTCGGGCTTGTCGACGCCGTAGCGGTTCATGGCGTCGATGTAGGCCATGCGCGGGAACGGCGTGGGCAGGTCGTGGTTGAGCACGTCCTTCCAGACCTTCTTCAACATGCCTTCGAAGAGCGCGTAGATGCCTTCGCGATCGATGAATGAGACCTCAACGTCAATCTGCGTGAACTCCATCTGGCGGTCGGCGCGGAGGTCCTCGTCGCGGAAGCAGCGGGCGATCTGGAAATACTTCTCCACGCCCGCGACCATGAGGATCTGCTTGAACTGCTGCGGCGACTGCGAGAGCGCGTAGAACTGGCCGGCATGGATGCGCGACGGCACGAGGTATTCGCGCGCGCCTTCGGGCGTGCTCTTGAAGAGCGCGGGCGTCTCGACCTCGTAGAAGCCTTGAGAGTCGAAGTAGTCGCGCACGGCCTTGGTGGCCTTGTGGCGCACCGCGAGGTTGCGGCGCATTTTCGGGCGGCGCAGGTCGAGGTAACGGTAAGTGAGGCGCAGGTCCTCGTTCACCTTGTCGCCGCCGGCATCGTCGAGCGGGAACGGCGGCGTCTCGGAAAGGTTGTGGATGATCAGCTCGGTCGCATCGACCTCGATCTCACCGGTCGGCAGGTTCTTGTTCACCATGTCGGCGGGGCGGTCCTCGACCTTGCCCGTGATGCCGATGACGGACTCGTCCTTGAGCTTCGCGGCCTGCTCGCGCAGGGCGCTGTCGAACTTCACCTGCGTGATGCCCTGGCGGTCGCGGAGGTCGACGAAGATGATGCCGCCGTGGTCGCGGACGGAGTCGACCCAGCCGGCGAGCGAGACGGTCGCGTGGAGGTCGGCCTTGGTCAGTTGGGCGCAATGGTGCGTGCGTTTCATAGGACGGAAGGGGCCAACCAAACGGCCCGCCCGCCGGAGGAGCAAACAGAATTTGGGCCGCGCCGAAACGCTATGACAGACGCGCCCCGCGGAACCACTCAGGGCTTCCGCACCTCGATGAAGGCGGTGATCACCGGCCGGTTGCGGCCGTAGCACCAGTTGCGTTCGGCGAAATCCGGCGCGCGTTTTTCCGAAACGACCGGATACGGCGCGAACAACCGCTCGAGTTCCGCCAACGTGAAATACCGCACGCCATCCGCGTAGCCTTTCCCGTCGCGGTCGCAGTCGGTCGTGATGAGCAAGCTGCCGCCGGGTTTCAGACAGCGATACATCTCCGCCAGCGCGCGTTCGATCGCGGGAATGTGCTCGATCACCGAGATGCTGACGATCGTGTCTAGCGAGTTGTCCGCGTAGGGCATCGCGGTGAGGTCGACGTTGCGGATGTCGAGCCCCGGCGCGGCACCGAGCATGGCGCGACGCCAGCGCCAGAACGGCGCCTCGTTCGGCTTGCGCGGCAGGACGCGGAGCGCGCGCAGCACGCCCTTGCGCAACCGCGCGCCGTAGACATCGGACACGACGACACGTTCGTAACGCTCCGCGAGCCACAGGCCGAGGTAAGTGTTGAACGCGCCCGTATCGAGCACCGCGCCGTGCGGATGGCCGGCCGGTGGGAGCCGGCGCAGCACCTGCCACAACTCCCAGTCGCGCATCCGCAGAGGATACCGATAGCCGTCCCCCACCCGCGCGCGGATGAATGCATCGTAATCACGCAGCATCGCATCGCATTCGCCCCAAAGTTCGTCGCGCTCAAAGAACTTCATGGCGTCGGGAAAGAATGGGGAAACAGAACGGTCACGAGAAAGCCGCGATACGCGCGCAACCGTCCGCGGCAGTCAAGTTTCGAACTGCCGCGAACGGGCTCCCGCGCGCAGAGGCGAGCGATCGCCGAATCTGCTCACGGCGCGCAAAACTCTCCGTAGACCCGGGGATCGAGATAGCGGTAGCCTTTCGCCTCCTCGGGCGTGCCGGCTCGCATCGCGTGGATGAAACCGTTCAACTCCACCAGACGCGTGTGCCAGATCGCCGCCTCGGGATTGCGCCGCAGCAGGAAGATCGCGCGCCCGTCCTTCGCCCGGTGATCTTCGAGCGGGCCATCGTCGTTGCGTCGCTCGAAGCCGCCCAGCACGCCCGCGAGATCGGTCAGCATCACCTGGCTCCGGCCCCACGTGCCGCCGGCCTCGCTGACGAACGCCTTCCCCTCGAGCCGCGCGCGGAAATCCTCGTAGGCCGCCACGTAGAGCACGCGATCGGGCGCGCCTTGCAGCCACGCCGCGAGCTTCGCCGCGTGGCCGCGACCCGCATCGTAGCGGTAGTTCGAATCGAGAAACACGAGGCGCTCCACCTCGTCCAGCAGACTTTCGCGCTCGTCCAGCAAACTGAAAATCGCGCTGCCGCCGGCGCTGTGGCTGGCGAGCGTGATTCGCGCACCCGGCACGGCGCGGCGCAATTCATCGAGCACCGCGTCGAACTTCGCGCCGGCGTGCGGCATCTCGCGCGTCCACGCCGTCCACGATTTCCCCTGCGGCTCGACGACGGCGAGAACGAGATTGGGATGACCGTGCGCGCGCAGCCAGCGCGTCTGCGCCGCTAGATGCTGGATGTCGAAATGCCAGTCGTCGTCCGCTCGCAGTCGCCGCCCGAGCGTCTGTTCGATCGTGTTGCCGGCCGGCACCGCATAGATGACCACCTGCACGGGCGCCGCAGGATCGGTTGCGACCGGCCGACCGATCAATGCCCGCACGCCCCCCGGGAAGAAACGCGCCTCCCACGTTTCGCCGGCAAACTCCGGCACGCGCGGCTTGATCGCGCCGTAACGCATCGGCTCGAACGGCCCCTCGTCGCTGAACAGCGTCCACCAGCGATCGTCGCGGACTAACTCATCGAGCCGGCGCACGCCACTGCCCCAGCCCAAGTCGCGCGCCACGAGCCGCACGCCGTGGCTGTAGTCGACCCACCGCGCAGAGTGCCCGAGGAACAGCGGTTGGATGGGCCGACCGTCGCTCCGATGCCAACCGTAGATCGCGACGCGATCCGGCAACTGCGCCAGCTGCGGCGAAGGCACGACATCCTTTTTGTGACCGGCGACCAATACGCCGTCGGGCTGCTGCCCGCGACGAGGCTGCCGCGCGGCTTCGATCAACGCGTTGTGGCGCGCGAATTGCGCGACGGTCGTCATCTCCGGACCCGGCGGCATCGGCTGCGGCTCGAGCTTCAACGGCGCGGCGCGAAAAATAGTATCGACCAACTTCGCTGTCGGCAGGGTGCACTCCAGTCGATCCGCGAGCGCTTGCGCCGCCGCGGGGGAAAGCGGCATCCGCAAAAAATCCTCGTCCGAGCCGATCGCCAGATAGTCCGGCGCCACGTGCAGCACGGCCGGCCCGACCGGGACGTCCACGAACCGCCGCCACCAAACAGGCACGTTGCCGCGCACGACTTCCGCGATGACGGCGTCCTCGCGCTCGACGATCGGGAGTTCGGCGAGTCGTCGCGCCATCTCCGCGCCGCCCGGCGCATCGGCCGGACGCGGCGGCAGCGTTGGCTCCCAAGCCCAAGCGCAGCCCGCACTGGCGAGCAGGAGCAGAAATACGCGGGCGCACTTCACGCCGCCGAGCACGTCAGGTCCAGCGGCGCGCGGCAATCCTGCAACTCGGACGGACTCGTGCGATTGGAATTGGGTTCAGGCGAGAATCGTCGAGACGAAGGTGGAGCGCGTTTCCCCCAACGCGCTGATGAATTCTCGCTCTCGGCAAGCGCGTTGCGGTCAACGCGCTCCACCTTTCCCTGTCTGAGCCGGGCTCAGCCGAGCACGAGGCTCTCGCCGGTCATTTCGGCCGGCTTGGGCAGGCCCATCAAGGCGAGCACGGTCGGCGCGATGTCCGCGAGGCGTCCGCCGGTGCGCATCTTGGTTTTGCCGACGGCGAAGCCTTCGCCGACGACGAAAGCCTCGACGAGATTCAACGTGTGCGCGGTGTGTGGGCCGTTGACGCTCGGGTCCCACATCTGCTCCGCGTTGCCGTGGTCGGCGAGGATCACGGCGCGTCCACCCATTTGCTCGAGCGCGCCGAGCAACTCGCCCACGCCGGCGTCCGTCGCCTCGACGGCTTTCTTCGTCGCTTCGAGCGAACCGGTGTGGCCAACCATGTCGGGATTCGCGTAGTTCACGACGACGAGGCCGTATTTGCCGGAGAGGATCGCTTCCTTCGCGAAACGCGTGACCTCGCTCGCCGACATCTCGGGCTGCAAGTCGTAGGTCGGGACCTTCGGGCTCGGCGGGCACGCGCGGTCTTCGCCCGGGAACGGCTCGCTGCGATAGTTGTTGAAGAAGAAAGTCACGTGCGGGTTCTTCTCCGTCTCGGCGCAGCGGAACTGGCGGATGCCCGCGTCGCTCACGACCTGGCCGAGGATGTTTTTTAACTTCTCCGGTTTCGGCGAGACGACGTGCACCGGCAGGCCCTTCTCGTATTCGGTCATCGTCGCGTAGTAGAGATCGAGTTTCTTGCCGCGATTAAAGCCGTCGAACTGATCGAGCACGAACGCCTTGGTGATCTCGCGCGGGCGGTCGCCGCGGTAGTTGTAGAACAACACGGCATCTCCGTCGGCGATGGTCGCCACGGGCTTGCCGGCGCCGTCGACGATCCACGTCGCGGGCACGAACTCGTCACCGACCTGCGTCGGGCTGAGCGGTTTTTCGTAATAAGCCTTCACGGCGGCCTCGGCGCTCGGCGCGGTGGCGACGGCGGCCTTGCCCGTGAGCATGTCGTAGGCTTTTTGCACGCGCTCCCAGCGGTTGTCGCGGTCCATGGCCCAGAAGCGTCCGCACACGCTGGCAATCTGGCCGACGCCGATGGTCTTCATCTGTTGCTCGACCTGCTGCACGTAGCCGAGGCCGCTCGATGGCGGCGTGTCGCGGCCGTCGGTGAAGGCGTGGAGGAACACCTGCGCGACGCCGTCCTCCTTCGCTTGGCGAAGAATGCCGTAAAGATGCTCGAGCATGCCGTGCACTCCCGCGTCGGAGACGATGCCGAAGAGGTGCAGCTTCGCGCCGGGGCGCGCCTTCACGCGCGCGACGACCGAGTGCCAGACCGCGTTCGTCGCGAGGCGTTTTTCGGAAAAGAGCTTGTTCAGGCGCACGAGTTCCTGGTCGACGATGCGGCCGGCGCCGATGTTTTCGTGGCCCACTTCGCTGTTGCCCATCACGCCGTCGGGCAGGCCGACGTCGAGGCCCGAGGCCTTCACGAGCGTGACCGGGAACTTCGCGTGCAACATGTCGTCGCAGGGCTTGTGCGCGAGGACGACGGCGTTGGTCTTATCCTGCGAAGGATCGGGATTCTTGCCCCAGCCATCACGGATGACCAGGAGGACGGGCTTGCGCGCTGAATTCATGGCGAAATTGTGCCGATAAAGTCTCCGTTGCGCCCGCGCGCACAACTTTTAAATCCGTCATCGCAATCCACGCCCACGCCTCGCCAAGACTGGCCCACGCCTTGCTGAGAAAGGAAACCATGACGCTGCTCATCCGCGACCAGCTGACCTGCCCGCCGACGTGGTTCCTGAGCTACCGCGACCTGACCCTCTACTGCGCGGTGATGCTCAAGCTCGACGTCGTCCTCGAATCCGACGATCCCGACCGCTACTACCGCTGGATTCGCCAGCGCGGCGGGATGGATTTCGTGCAGGATATCGTGCGCCCCGGCTCGGAGCGCGGCGTGCACCTCGACTGCGAGCGGCAGTTTTCCAACACAATCATCACCGACCGCATCGCCCCGGAAAACGTCCATCGCCTCATCGCGAGCATCCGCACGCTGGCCGCGTGAGGATGCGTGAGCCGCGAGCAAAGCGGCCGGGGAACCGCGGAAAGGTGGTCGCCGCCGTCCCGGCGGCGACAAACTACTGCCGCCTGCGTGGCGCCGCCGAGGACGTCGGCGCCCACCTGCGCTGCCGCCTCCTCACGCGCATCCCCACGCCGTGCTGGCAGCGTGAGTTCTTGTTGGTAGGGCGGGACCGCTGGGCCCGCCGAGAGCGCGATGCCACCCACACAGCGAGTCCCGCGGTCCCGCCCTGCCGGCTCGGCGTCTGCGATCGCGCACCGCCGCTGCAGAGCAAGCCTTCCCCGCATCCTTTGCCCGGGCCACCGCACCGGCTGCCACCCGGTTGACTTCGCGGAAGTTTGCGCCACGTCTGGAGCGCCACACGCCATGTCCAAGACCGCCGTCCTCCTGCTCAACCTCGGTTCGCCCGACTCCACTTCCGTCCCCGACGTGAAGCGCTACCTGCAGGAGTTCCTCGGCGACGAGCGCGTGATCGACAAGCCCGCCATTCCCTTTCTCCGCAAGCTGCTCGTCAACGGCATCATCATCCCGTTCCGCGTGAAGAAATCCGCGCACGCCTACGAGAGCATCTGGACGCCCGACGGCTCGCCGCTGATCCTCACGAGCAAGAAAGCGCAGGCCGCCTTGCAGCAGAAGGTCACGATCCCTGTCGCGCTCGCGATGAACTACGGCAGCCCGTCCATCCCGGACGTCCTCCGCGAACTCGTCGCCCAAGGCGTCACACGCGTCCTGATGTTCCCGCAATACCCGCACTACGCGATGTCGTCGTGGGAAACCGTCGTCGTGAAGGTCCAGCGCGAAGCCGCGCAGATCGCGCCGCAGATGAAGCTCGACCTCGTCCAACCCTACTTCGGCGACGCCGACTACATCGACGCCCTCGTCGCCAGCGCGCAGCCCTACCTCGCGCAGCCCTACGACCATTTCCTCTTCAGCTACCACGGCATTCCGGTGCGCCACCTGACCAAGGCCGACAGCTCGCACGCGCACTGCCAGGTCGTCGCGGATTGCTGTAATTCCTGCTCCCCGATTCACCAAACGTGTTACAAGGCCCAAGTCACGCGCACCTCGCAGCTCTTCGCCCAGCGCGCCGGGCTCGATCCGCAGAAATGGTCCATCTCCTTCCAATCGCGCCTCGTCGGCGAGCCCTGGCTCTCGCCCTACACCGACGCCGAATTCGAGCGCCTCGCGAAGGAAGGCAAGAAGCGCATCGTGGTCATCACGCCGGCCTTCGTCACCGACTGCCTCGAGACGCTCGAGGAAATCCGCGTCGAGGGCGCCGAGGATTTCAAGGCCGCCGGCGGCGAGCAGTTCACCCACGTTCCCTGCCTCAACGATCAGCCGGTGTGGATCGATTTCCTCGCCCGGCGCGTGCAGCGCTGGCAACAGGCCGGCGCGCCCACGGGCGCGCAGTGAAACCGGTAAAACGCCGCTCAAACTTCCCCGGACCGCCGGCCCTCTCGCTTTCCGCGCTCGGCAACGGCACCCGTTCTGCTACCGATTTCGTCGCGTCGTGAGCATCCCCTCGCCCCAGAGTCACACGCAATCCGCGACTCCCTCCTTGGGAGCCGCCGTGCTGGTATTGGACGCGCAAGGCCGGGTCGAGCTCGCCAACACCGCCGCCGCCGCGCTCTGGCAAGCACGCGCCACGGAGCTCGCCGGCGATTTCCTGCCCAACCTCTTCGTCTTCGAAGTCACCTCGCGCGACCCCGACCTCGTGCAAGCCCAGTGGGAGGTCGTCTCAGCCGCCGCGCTCGCGCAACCCGTCACGTTGCGCCTGCAACCCAAAGAGGCCGCCGCGTTCGACGTCATCGTCCGCCTCGAACAAGCCGGCGCCGAGCCCGCGCGCTACTTCGCCACCATCGCGCGCCCGGCGCCGCCCCCCGCCGCACTCGCGCCCGCCTCGTCCGGCGCGCCCGGCTCGGCCCACGCCACGCCGGGCGGCGACAACTTCCTCGCGTTGCTCGCCGAGCGCAGCGCGCTGGGTTTCTTCGACCTCAACTTCGTCAAGAACGAGACCTACCTCGCGCCCGCCTGGAAGCGCATGCTCGGCTACACCGACACAAGCCTGCCCAACACCTACGAATCCTGGCTCGCGCTCATCCACCCCGACGACTCCGCCGCCGCGCCCGACAAACTCTCCGGCCGCGCCTCCTCCACCGGCTCGCGCCCCTTCTCCGTCGAATACCGCATGAAGCACGCGCGCGGCCACTTCGTCTGGCTGCAAGCGGTCGGCGCGCAAATCTTCGCGCCCAACGGCTCGCTCCAACGCGTGGTCGGCGCCCAGCTCGACATCACCGACCGCAAGGAAACCGAGGAAGTCTCGCTGCGCGCCGAGGAACGCCTCGCCGGCCTCTCCGAACGCGGCCGCATCGCGCTCTTCGAACTCGATTTCACCGACGGCGCCAGCTGGCTCTCGCCCGCGCTGAAGGCGACGCTGGGCTTCAAGGACGACGAACTGCCCGACGAGCCCGAGTCGTTCCTGCGCGCCCTCCCGCCCGAGGACAGCGTCGGCGGACTCGCCGCCTTTTTCACCGCCAAGCAGCCCGGCGCGCCCGTCTACTTCGACGCGCTCCGCCTCCGCCACCGCAACGGCACCGATCTCTGGGCCTACGCCGGGATCGTCCGCGTCATCTCGCGCAAGCGCGAGCTCCAGCGCGTGCTGGGCTTCATCGCCCCGATGCCCGAAGGCGTCGGCGGCTCGGCCGGCCCGGGCGTCGCGCCGGAGCATTTTTCGGCACTGCTCGCCAGTCTGCATGAAGGCGTGCTGGTCGTCGACGCGCGCGACCGCATCGTCTTGGCCAACCACGTCGCGGAGCGCCTCCTCGGCCGCAGCGCCGAACAACTCGTCGGCCAGCCCGGCAGCGAGGTCTTCCGTCTCGTCCACCGCTTCACCGGCGCCCCCGTCGAGAGTCCGCTCGAGAAGGCGCTCTCCACCGGCGAATCGACCGGCCTCAACAGCGAGTTCGCGCTCTCCCGCGGCGAAGGCACCAAGCCCACGTTCATCGTCTACAGCTGCCGCGCCGTCACGGATGCCGGCGGCCAAACCGCCGGCGCGCTCGTCGTCTTCCGCAATCCCGACGAGATGGGCCTCACGCCCGAGGAACTCGTGAAGGCCAACCGCTTCGAAGCGCTCGGCCAGCTCGCCAGCGGCATTTCGCACGACTTCAACAATCTCCTCACGACCATCATGGGCGGCCTGTCGCTGGCCCACGACCAGAAGGACTACTCCGGCCTCGAGGCCAGCCTCAAGACGTGCGAGAACGCCAAAGGCCTCAGTCGCCAGTTGCTGACCATCGCACGCGGCGGCACTGGCACGCGCCAAACCGTCAAGACCGCCGACCTGCTCGCGGATTCCAAGCGCATCGCCGCGTCCGGCTCGACCGTCCAAGTCGAAATCAGCGCCCCCGCCGATCTCGCCACGATTCAGGTCGACCGCGCGCAGCTCCTCCAGGTTTTCCAAAACCTCATCGTCAACGCGATCCAGGCCATGCCCAACGGCAAGGGCAACATCTGGATCACCGCGGGCAACGTCACACTCGCCAACAACCAGATCCCGCCGCTCGCCGCCGGCCAATACGTCGCCATCGAAGTCCGCGACAACGGCAGCGGCATCAAGCCCGAGCATCTCGAGAAAATCTTCGACCCGTTCTTCACCACCAAGAAGACCGGCACCGGCATCGGCCTGTCGACCGTCGTGAAAATCGTGAAGAACCACGGCGGCCAGCTCACGGTCGACACCGAGCTCGGCGTCGGCACGGCGTTCACGGTTTTCCTCCCGCGCGCCGAGCAGGAGGAAGTGATCGAAACGCGGTCCCGCCCGACGCTCAACCGCACCACGCGCACCAATCGCGTCCTGTTCATGGATGACGACCCCGAGATCAGCCATCTCACGGAGAACATGCTCAAAGGCATGGGCTACGGAGTGGACCTCGCGAAAAACGGCGAAGAGGCGATCAAACTCTACCGCAGCTACCTCAACATCAACCGCCCGCACGACGTGGTCATCATGGACCTCACGGTCATCGGCGGCATGGGCGGCGAAGAGTGTTTCCGCAAATTGCTCGAACTCGACCCGAAGGTCCGCGCCATCGTCGCCAGCGGCTACGACAACGACGACATGAAGCGCCAGTTCCTCGACCTGGGCTTCTGCGGCTACCTGACGAAGCCCTACCGCGTCGGCGACCTCGGTCGCATCCTCAAACAGGTCTTGGGGTCATAAAGCGCCGCACCCGCGCCGAATCTCGCCGCGTCGGTAGGGGCGGTTGCCCTCAACCGCCCTTCTCGTCCCGCATTCCCCGCCTGCGCCCGCCGTAGGCAGCGCGCTCGCGCGCGCGCCCCAGGACTCGCGCTCACTCGTCACCTCAGCACGCCGAATTCCCCCGGAATTAGCCCCGGCACACCTCCCCACGCGGGTTCTGATGACGCGGCGGCGGTTCAAATTTTCCTCGCGCAAACCCCCGCGCGCCGCACCGTCCTTTTGTCATAAGCGCAATGACGTTCCCCGCGACTCCCACGCTTTTCCAACGCCGCGACCTACGCCTCGCCGACCTCGAACGCGACCGCACCGCCACGCTCCTCCAGCTCTATGCCTGGATGCAGCTCGCGCGCACCGGCGACAACCGCATCCTCGACCTCTTCCGCCAGGGCCTCATCCGCGGCACCGTCACCGGCGGCCAAGGCAACGAAGCCCTCATCTGCCCGCTCGCGCTCCTCGCCGACAAATCCGTCGACGTCATTTCCTTTTCCCACCGCGGCTTCGGCGGCCACGTGATCTGGAGCGGACACCTCTGCGATCACCTCGCGCAATACTTCGCCAACTCCGGCAGCCCCACCAAGGCCCGCGAAGGCAACATCCACCACGGCGACCCCGCCGCGCGCAGCCTGCCGATGATTTCGCACCTCGGCATCATGCTCTCGAACGTCGTCGGCGCCGTCGATTCGCAGCGTCGCGCGGGCAAGAACGCCGTCGGCTTCGCGTTTTTCGGTGACGGCTCGAGTTCCACCGGCGACGTCCACGAATCCCTCAACCTCGCCGCGCTGCTCGGCGTGCCGGTCGTGTTCGTGATCGAGAACAACAAATACGCCTACTCGACGCCCGTCTGCGAACAGTTCGTCTCGCCCAACCTCTTCGAACGCGCTCGCGGCTACGGCATGGAGGGCTTCGCGATGGATTGCAGCGATCCGGAGCACGTCGTCCGCACGCTCGGCGCCGCGATCGAGCGCGCCCGCAGCACCTCGCGCCCGATCCTGATCGAGGCCCACACCTTCCGCCTCCGCGGCCACGCCGCCTACGACACCTGCGACTATATGAAGCCCGGCGAAGCCGAGGCAATCCTCGCCGAAGACCCGCTCCCGCGCTGGCGCGCGAAACTCGCCGCCGCCGGCCTCTCGGCCGAACTCGACCGCATCGACGCCCAAGTCCGCGACTTCGTCGAAACGTCGATCAAAGCCGCGATGGCGCTCCCGCCCATTTCACCCGAGGGCATGCTCGAAGACCTCTTCGCGCCCGACGCCCCCGCGATGCCGTGGATTCCCTCTCTTGGCTCTCAGCCCTCAGCTCTCAGCTTGTCATCGCCGGAGGCGATGACCATGGCCCAAGCCATCAACCGCGCCCTCCGCAAAATCCTCACCGAACGCCCCGAGTCGCTCGTGCTCGGCCAGGACATCGGCACCTACGGCGGCGCGTTCAAGGTCACCGAAGGCCTGCTGAAAGACTTCGGCCGCCCGCGCGTCCTGAGCACACCGCTCTGCGAATCCGCCTCCACCGGCTACGCCATCGGCCTCGCCAGCATCGGCCACCGCCCGATCGAGGAATTCCAGTTCGCCGACTTCGCCACCGACGCCACGACGCAGATCGTCCTCAACGCCGCGACCTATCACTTCCGCGCCGGCCAAAAGGTCCCGCTCGTCTTCCGCTTCCCCTGCGGCGGCGGCCTCACCTTCGGCTCGTTCCACTCCCAGGAACTCGAGTCCGCGCTCCTTTCATTCCCCGGTCTCAAGGCCCTCTACCCGTCCACGCCGCAGGACGCCTTCAACGCCCTCCTCGCCGCCTACGAAGACGACAACCCCGTGATCGTCTTCGAGCACAAGGGCCTCTATCGCCGCGGCAAACACCCCGTGCAGTGGGACCCGAACTACCGCGCCATCTGGCAGCCGCGCCACGTGCGCAGCGGCGACTTCGCGACGATCGTCACCTACGGCGAAATGGTCCTGCACTGCACCGACGCCTGCCAATATTTCGCCGACGAATACGAGACGACCTTCGACCTGTTCGACCTTCGCGCGCTCTCGCCGCTGAAGCTCGATGCCATCAAAGCCTCCGTCGCGCGCACCGGCCGCCTCGTCATCGTGCACGAAGGCCGCAAGACCCACGGCTTCGGCGCCGAGCTCGTCGCGCAGCTGACGGAAGAGCACTGGGGCCAGCTCAAAGCCGCCCCGCTCCGCATCGCCGCGCTGGATTTGCCCGTCCCCTTCGCCCCCGAACTCGAAGCCGTCTACCGCCCGAGCAAGGACAAGATCATCGACGCCATCGCGGCGTGGATGGGGTGAGCCGATCGCGGATTTCGGATCGCGGAATGCGGAATACCCAGAGGTAGAGCGATTCGTCCCGACGCGCCGCGCCCGTCCGAAGAGCGCAATCTTTGAGACGTCATTCTCCGAATGAATCGTCCCAACGTTACACCCACTGCTCTTCCACCGCCCCGGCGACCGCTATGCCAATCGGCTCATTTCATGATGAGCCAACGGCCGGTAAAACCGTAGACGCACCGCGCAACCCACTGAACCGCACCCGCCGAGTTTTAGGTAGCCTCACCGGCGTTGGCATATACAACGTTCGCCGGAAAATGACTCCCGCTGAAAGAATCGAAATCCAGTTCGGCAAGTGGAACAAGAAGTTCCCCTTGGCCCATTGCACGATTCTCATCAAGGAGCAGGTTTCCGCCGTCGTGGATCAGAAGAAGACCGCTGCGATAGTGACGGTGCGCGCTTCCGATGGCCGGCTTCTCGAGCTGTTTCCCTCCCGTCTTACCTGGGACGGTCGCTCCGTAGACTATCAGGACATCGAGCGCCAAGAATGGATTGATCTAGAGCGCGAAGAGAAGGTCCGAAACAAGCAGTCGCACTTTGATCGCGTCCACATTGTCACGCGTCGCGGTATCACCACGCTGGATGGACTGGGCCAGGCAGTTTTCCCGCTGATGAAGGCGATAGACATGATCCTAAAGTCAAAGAAGAAGGGCGAACCAGTCGGCACAGACAACGACCGGGCTGCGCCCGCTCGTGTCTGACCTCAAACGATCGGCGGAAGAAAGATGAAGACACTTTTCCCAGAGCGCGTCACTAGATTGGGATTTCTCGTGCGGTGCGTCCTTGTGGGACTCCTGACAGTTCCCGTGAGATTGCACTTTCAGATCGTTCGCGAAGACACGTGGCCCCTTTGGGATTGGCTCGGCATCGGATTGATGGTCGCGCTCGCCGCCTACTCTGTGGTTTTCATCTCGATTCCGCGCGGTGTCGATGTCGGCATCTCGAAGGTTTTCTCGGGCCTACTCTCGCTAGTTCCGATGGTGAATGTGGTGTTCGGGTTGTTCCTGCTATTCACGAAGACCGATGCCCTTCGCAGATCCTAAAAGAGCCGATCCAGCAGTCCTCGCAGCCATCATCATTATTGAAATGTTCGGGAAGCTGAAACCGTGACAATTTTCATTGGCCTCAGAAAACCGAACCAATCCTCTCAGCCGACTCGGGGCTCCGCCCCTCCGTGTCTGACCTTGGACGTCGTCGGCGGAAGATGAAGACGTCACAGGCCATACTCTTATTCGCGATCGCGACGGTGGCAAAATCCGGCGAGCCTGATGCCGCGACAATCCTCTCCGAGGTGCGACCGATCATTTCGGCTCCGGACCAATGGGCAGACATGTCACAGGGGGTCGACACACTCGCGGCGCTCGCAAAACGCTGCAAAGAAAAGAACAAAGACGCTGTGGAGAGCTTTGGTCAGAGTTTGGCCAGTTATCGCGCCTTTTTTGCCGACCACCGATTTGCGATGTCGACGGATGAGCGAATCGCTTTGTCAGGCATAATTTTGGCCTATGAAGCTCGGTTTGCGAGTGAGAGAGCGTGCATTCTGGCGTCCTGGCGTGAACATCCTGATCAAGACCGCGGCTGCCTTGAGTCCTCCGCCCTCGCGCTATTCCCTGCGGACTTCGAGTTGGAGCGATGTGCCTCGCTGTTTGCGGGGCACAATACAAATAAGTCCCGACCCAATGAGTTGGCGGGTGTTTATATTGAAGTCGTGAGGATCTACGGGCGACTGATGGCGTCGCTCGCACCCGAGCCGATCCCGAGCGCCACCGACAACTCCGGGGCTACGCCCCGTCGTGGCTGAGCTCAAACGAGCAGACATGGCTGTCTCTTATTTGATCAAAGCTCCACGTCTCGACTCCAATGCGGCGGCTTTCACCTTCCCCGCGCAGAAAACGATGTATGGCGCCAAGCGCATCGCGGCGGGCGACACGATCTACCTCGTCGACTCGGAGAACGAAGGCGGCGTCGGCCTCGTCGCGCGCGGGGTCGTCACGGCGGCAGAACCGACACCGCGCAAGCCCGGCGTGGCGCGCCAGACGCCGCGCGTCAGCATCACCGTCAAGCGCACCGCGCTCGCCCGGCGACGGCTAGGCCGCGCGGAATTGAAGCCGTTCTCCAACTGGAAAGACGGCCGCCCGGAGACCGAGCTGAACTTCAAGTTCTACCGCCAAGCCACGAACAAGATCGGCGGCATCTCCTCCGCCGCCGCGGCGTTTCTCGAGGGGTTCTTTTGACCTCGCGGCCCGGTCCGCAGGTCGTTCGAGCTCGATCCTGCGGCGCTCCGCGGGGCGAAACGGACTAAGAAATCCGCGGCTGGCTCGTTAACCTGACATGCGCACCGCACAACGCTTCGTGATCCTCGGAATCGCATCGTCGCTCACGGCCGGCCCGATCGTCATGGCCTGCCTCGTCGAGCCCGAGTTCAAGCCGCCGCAAGTCGCCTTCGCTCCGGCATCGATCATCGTGACCGTGCCGGCGCCGAAACTCCGGACCGGCGCACTGCTTTCGCCGATGGGATGGTCCTGCGGCGGCGCGGTCGTCTTGCCGAAGCCGCCCGCCATCGACGGCTTGGTCGACTTGTTCGGCTCGGTCGCCAATCTCCGCACCGCGATGGCCAGTGATCGCGTCTCCTTCGCCAGCGACGAGTTCACTGTCACCCCGCCCTGCGACCTCGGCCAGCTCGGAGATCCGGAAATACCCGACCCCACCCGCCTGCGAAATCTGCTGCTCGACGACGCGAGCTACGACTGGGCGGGCGATTTTTTCGAAACCGAGGAACCCGTCTTCACCACCAAGCTGTCGTTCGCATCGGACGCGCGAACTGTGGTGGCGGAAATCGCCCCAAAATCCGGGACGGTGCGGATCCTCGTCGACACCCGCGAAACCGGCCGCGCCAAACTCCGCCTGCCTCCCCCGGAACTCGAAGCGCTGCTCGCGGACGTCGCCGCAGGCGTTTGCCGCTGACCAAGCCACCGGCCGGCTCCGAGGGAGAAATCGCGGCCAGCCTGTCCGCTGCGGGCCCGGTCGCTCGTTGGAGTTCTGTTCCCCCGCCACCATGATCCAACAGCTGTTCATCGATGTCCCGGTCGCCGACCTGCCCAAGTCGCTCGCCTTTTTCCAATCACTCGGCTTCGCCGCGGACCCGCAGTTCACCGGCGATGCCACCGCCTGCGTCATCGTCAACGACTCCATCTCGCTCATGTTGATGACGCACTCCCAGTTTCGCCAATTCACTCCCAAGGCCGTCTGCGACACGAGCCAGGCGGTCGAAATCCTGTTCTGCCTGCGCTGCGAGAGTCGCGAGGAAGTCGACGCCCTCGTCTCCAAGGCCCTCGCGGCCGGCGGCACGACCTACGACAAGGCCGAGGATTTCGGCTTCATGTATTCGCACAGCTTCGTCGACCTCGATGGCCACGGCTGGGGGCTCACGCACCTGAGCGGACCGCCGCCGCGTCCCTCCTCCCCCGCCTGATCGCGCCGCCTCCGCACCGCTCTCGTCTCACGCGGTCGCGCCCGACGCCGGCGACTTTTCCGACAACGCCAGCAACAGGTCCGTCTTCGACAAGCTGCCGAGCAACCGGCCGTCGCCGTCGAGCACGGGCAGGCGCTCGGCGCTGACTTCGCGGAAGCGCTTCAGGCCGTCGCTCAACGGCTGGTCGGCGCGCACCGTCGGGAAATCGTCGCGTAGGATGTCGCTCGCGCGCACCACCTCCGCCAGCTCGGGCTGGAGCAGGAACGGCTTGATGTCGTGCAACGAGACCACGCCTGCGTAACGACCGTCGGCGTCGAGCACGTAGAGATTGTTCACGCGATTGGCCAGGAACAGGCGGCCGATGTCGCCGAACGACGCCCCGCGCGCCACCGTCGGCGGCTCGGTGCGCATGAGTTCGCCGACCTTCACCGGCACCGCGGCCGGCGCGGGCACGGGGTGTTCGACCGCCTTGCGCTTGAGCGACTCGCTGTAGATCGATTCGCCCTCGAGGCTCTTCGCCGTGAAATACGCCACCACGCTGCACACCATCAGCGGCAGGATGATGTCGTAGCTCAGCGTCATCTCGAACAGCATGATGATCGCCATCACCGGCGCATGGCTGGCCGCCGAGAGAAAAGCTCCCATGCCCACCAGCGCGATCGTGCGCGGATCGATGCCGCCGCCCGGCC
Source organism: Opitutia bacterium (assembly GCA_016217545.1). Classification (NCBI taxonomy): domain Bacteria; kingdom Pseudomonadati; phylum Verrucomicrobiota; class Opitutia; species Opitutia bacterium. The sequence goes on from JACRHT010000004.1 coordinate 153,443, forward strand.
AGAGCATCTGCACGCCCTGCCCGAACACATAGCCCGCGCCCGCGCCCATGAAGAGCGACGGCGTGAACACACCGCCCGGCGCGCCCGAGCCGAACGAGGCACACGTGGCGAGCCACTTGCACCACACGATCAGCAGCAGCGCGCTCCACACGTAGTGGCCCTGCAACACGTCCACGACCACCGAGTAGCCGTTGCCGCACACCTCGGGCACCTTCACCGCGAGGATGCCGACGCACAAACCGCCGAGCCCCAGCCGCACGATCGGCGGCAGCGACAGGCTCCGGAAAAATCCTTCCGCCAGACGCAGGCTGCGCAGGAACCACGGCGCCAGCGCGCCGACGATCAGCCCGAGCACCACGTAGGCGACCATCTCCCACGCCGTGTGCATCTCGTAGCTCGGCACGGCGTAGAGTTTGCTCGCGTTGGTCATCACCCGCAGCGTCAACGCCGCCGTGACCGCCGAAATGACGAGCGGCCCGAGGCTCTCCATCGCGATCGTGCCGAGGATGATTTCCGCCACGAAGAACGAGCCCGCGATCGGCGCGTTGTAGGCCGAGGCGATGCCCGCCGCCGCGCCGCACGCCACCAGCAGGCGCTGCTTCGGCGCGCTCAAGCCCAGCCAGCGCCCGAGCCGCGACGAGGCCACCGCGGCCAGCTGCACGAGCGGACCCTCGCGGCCGATCGAGCCGCCCGAGCCGATCGTGAACATCGCCGCCACGCTCTTCACCAGACTCGCGCGCGCCGGCACGTAGCCGTTGCCGATGACGATGGCCTCCATGTAGTCCGTCGCGCCCTGCTTGCCCGCGAAACGCTCGCCGAGTTTCAAAATCAAACCCGCCGCCACGCCGCCCGCCGCCGGCACGAGCACCACCGCCCACACCGGAATCTGCCGCATCGTCTCGACGACACCCGCCCGCGAACCGGTCAGCAACACGTGCACGCCCTCCGTCAAGCTCGTGAACGCCACCGCCGCCAACGCGCCGAGGAAACCCGCCAGCGCCGACCAGAACAGCGTGATCTGCCACTCGGTCGGATGGAGCTTTTCCTGGAGCCAGAGGCGCCGCGCGAGCAGCTTCATGAGCTGCTGGTGGCTGACGTTCAGCAACCGCTCGAACGACAGCCGCGCCCGCTGCTTCTCCTTGGCCAGGGCCTGTTGCTGCGCGGCGGACTGCGCGTCGGCAGGCGGAGGAGGCGGCACTGGAGTGAAGTCCTGCGACATCGGGAAAACCATCACGCCCGGGCCGAACGACGAACCGGCGACGCGATACCCGAAGCAACTCCGCCCGACCCGGCGGCGCAAGTCGATTGGTGCACGCACGGGCCGTTCCGGGAAGTTCCCGCGCTTGATAAATCGGATTGGCGGCCTGCATCGGAGCCCGCAACCTCCGCTCCGCCGTGGCCGCCCAGAAAAAATCCCGCCGTTCCGCCTCGCCCAAGCCCGCCCGCCTCGCTTGGGGCGCGATCAAGTTGTTCGCGATGGACGTCGACGGCGTGCTGACCGACGGCACCGTGCGCATCCACTCCGACGGCACGGAATCGAAGAATTTCTCCATCCTCGACGGCATGGGCCTCGTGCGCCTCCGCAAAGCCGGCGTCGCGCTCGCGTGGATTTCCGGCCGCGCCTCGGGTGCGACCACCGCGCGCGCTACCGAGCTGCAGATTCCCCACCTCATCCAAGGCCGCACCGACAAGCTCGTCGCACTCCAGGAACTCGCCGCTCAACTCGGCCTGTCCGCCGCCGAAGCCTGCTACATGGGCGACGACGACATCGACGCCTCCGCCATCGCGTGGGCCGGCATCGGCGTCGCCCCGCGCGAAGCGATGCCCGCCGCGCTGAAGGTCGCCAAATTCATCCCGCCGCGCGCCGCCGGCCACGGCGCCGTGCGCGAAGTATGTGAACAAATCCTCGCCGCCCGCGGTCGGAAGGCAGCCTCGTGAGTTTTTTCGCGCGCTTCTCCCTCGCCTTGTCATCGCGAGGCCCGCAACGCGGGCCGTGGCGATCCAGCTGGATGGCCGCGTCGGTTCGCTGCGCGACCCTCCTCGCCATGACAGGAGGAACTTGGCTCTCCGCTCCCGCCCAGACGAGCACGCGCATCGCCAACGACGCCCCGATCGTGAACTTCCGCCTGCCCACGTTCACGCCCGACGGCTTCCGCCAGTGGCTCGTCCGCGGCACCGAGGCGCGCCTGATCTCCTCGAAGGAAATCGACGTTCGCGAGCTCACCCTGACCGTCTTCACCGCCGATGTGCAGGACCGCATCGACACGATGCTGCTCAGCCCCGCGGCCACCATTTACACCGACACGCAAATCGCCACCGGCCCGAGCACGATCCGCGTGCTGACCGACGCCCTCGAGGCCACCGGCGAGCAGTGGACCTACGACCACCGGGAGAAAAGGGTTTCCATGCGCAAGAACGTGCGCGTAACGTTCCGCGCCGAATTGAAGAACCTGCTGCAATGACGATGCCCCGCCTCGCTCTCCTCCTCGCCGCCCTCGCCGGCACGCTCCTCGCGCAAAACGCCGAGACGCAGCCCACCGTCATCACCAGCGACAACTACGACGGCCGCAGCACCGACGCCGAGATGACGTCGATCTTCGACGGCCACGTCGTCGTCACCGGCACGAATCTCAAACTCACCTGCGACCGCCTCGAAGTCGTGGCCATGCGCAGCAAGACCGACCCCACCGCGACCGTCGCCAAGCTCGAACGCTTCAAGTCCCTCATCGCCATCGGCAACGTCCACATCGTCCAGGGCGACCGCGAAGCCGCGTGCGGCAAGGCCGTCGTGCTGCCCGGCGACAACAAGATCACGCTGAGCGACCGCCCCGTCGTCACCGACCGCGGCGCCGGCTGGACCTACACCGGCGACGAGCTCCTGCTCCTCCGCGGCGAGCGTCAGGTGCGCGGCACGAACGTCCGCATCGTCGGCCCGCCGGTGAAGGACCTCGGTTTCGACAAGGACAAGAAAGTCGAAGGCGCGCCGGAGGCACCGAAGCAGCCGTGAATCGAACTTCGACGAAAGCCGGCGGCGGAAGGTGGAGCGCGTTGACCCCAACGCGCTTCCCGCGCACGTCGACCTACCAGCGCGTTGGGTTAAACGCGCTCCACCTCGCGAATACGTTTTCAGTCCGGCCGCAAGCACCGACCCTACCCGCATGACCGCCACCGCCGCGGAGAATTTCGAAATCCACACCGAGGGCCTGGTGAAAACCTATGGCCAGCGCACCGTCGTGAACGGCGTCAACATCCGCGTCCGCGCCGGCGAAGTCGTCGGCCTGCTCGGCCCCAACGGCGCGGGCAAGACGACGACGTTCTACATGGTCGTCGGCCTCGTGCCCGCGACCGGCGGCAAGGTTTTCATCAACGGCCAGGACGCCACGCATCTCCGCATGCACCGCCGCGCGCGGCTCGGCGTCGGTTACCTGCCGCAGGAAGCGTCGATCTTCCGCAAGCTCACCGTCGCCGAAAACATCCTCGCCATCGTCGAGACGCTCCGCGGCGTCTCCTCGAAGGACCGCGCCGCCCTCGTGAAGCACCATCTCGAGGAGCTGAGCATCAGCCATCTCGCCGAGCAGCCCGCCTACACGCTCTCCGGCGGCGAGCGCCGCCGCCTCGAGATCGCCCGCGCCCTCGTGACGCGCCCGCGTTTCCTGCTCATGGACGAGCCGTTCGCCGGCGTCGATCCGATCTCCGTTGCCGAGGTGCAGAAGATCATCCTCGAGCTGAAGCAGCGCGGCATCGGTGTGCTCATCACCGACCACAATGTCCGCGAAACGCTCCGCATCGTCGACCGCGGCTACATCATCCACCGCGGCAAGGTCATGACCGAGGGCAGCGGCGAGTTCCTCATCAACGACCCGCAAGCCCGCGAGCTGTATCTGGGCAAGGATTTCAATCTGTGAGCTGTCGGCGTTCAGCTCTCAGCCATCAGCTCAACGCCCCTGAAATCACCGTCTTGCCTCCGTTCTCCAGAGCTGAAAACTGACGGCTGATCGCTGACCGCTCCCCGACCATGCCCACCAAAGCCATCAACGGCATCACCGTCTCGCACTTCTACGAGACGTATAAGACCAAGCTCCAGCTCGAGCTGCTCACGGGCGAGGAAGGCATGCACCGCCTCATCAAGGAGGGCTCGATCAACCGCCCCTCGCTCGCGCTCACGGGCTTCTTCAAATATTTCGCGAACAAACGCATTCAGGTCCTCGGCGCCGCCGAGATGACGTTCCTGAAAACGCTCACGCAACGCCAGCAGATCGAGATCTTCGCCGAGATGGTGAAACGCGGCATCCCGTGCCTCGTCCTCACGCGCAACTACAACGCCACGCACCCGATGCTCGCGGTCTCGCTGGAGATGCACCTCCCGATCTTCCGCACGCCGATGATCACGATGAATTTCGTGAACGCGGCCACGCTGTGCGTCGACAACGAGTTCGCCCCGTCCGGCACCGAGCACGCCACCACGCTCGATATCAAAGGCATCGGCGTGATGATCCGCGGCGACTCCGGCATCGGCAAATCCGAGTGCGCCCTCGCGCTCATCGAGCGCGGCCACTCGCTCGTCGCCGACGATCTCACCTGCCTGCGCCTCGTCGACGAACGCGAACTCACCGCCAGCTCGCGCGAACTCAACCGCGGCTACATGGAGTGTCGCGGCATCGGCATCATCAACATCGCCGAAATGTTCGGCGTGAAAAGCATCCGCCTCGAGAAACGCGTCGACATCGTCGTCACGCTCAAGGAGTGGAGCCCCGAGGTGATCGAGGAACGCACCGGCCTCGAGGAGAATTTCTACGAGATCCTCGGCGTGAAGGTGCCGCACATTGAATTCTACGTGCGCCCCGGCCGCGACATCGCCCGCCTTGTCGAAGTGGCCGCGATGGTGCAGGCGCTGAAGATCATGGGGCACGACCCCGCGAAGACTTTCAACGACCGCCTCATCGCGCACATGCAGGAGCAGGCCGCACAGAAGACCACGACGCACCGCATCGCCGAGCCACGCACGCCGTTCGTCCCGCAGCAGTTTCAGGACGACGAAGAGCCGCCGGCGAACCCGAGCTGAGGATCAACGGAGAACCAGGGACGGAAAACGGAGGACAGCAGACAGTCCGCCGATTCCGGCTCCGCTCGCCGCCCGCAGTTCTCCGTCACTCCGTGCGCGGTCGCGCCGTCTTCCGTCCTTGCCCCCGGCGCGAGCCACGCGTCTGCTAGCGCCCATGTCTACCCAGCCGCGCGCCGACGGCCGCAAGTTCGACCAGCTGCGCCCCATCACCCTCGAGGCCAACATCGCCCCTCACGCCTCGGGCTCCGTTCTCATCGGCTTCGGCCACACGCGCGTCATCTGCGCCGCGACCATCGAGCCGAAAGTCCCCTCCTGGATGCGCCAGCAAGGCGTCACCGGCGGCTGGCTCACCGCCGAGTATTCGATGCTCCCCTACTCGACGCACGATCGCAAACAGCGCGACATTTCCAAGGGCAAGATCGACGGCCGCACCGTCGAAATCCAACGCCTCATCGGCCGCTCGCTGCGCGCCATCATCGATCTCCAGAAACTCGGCGACAACACGCTCTGGATCGACTGCGATGTCCTCCAGGCCGACGGCGGCACGCGCACGGCGTCCATCACCGGCGCCTACCTCGCCGCGCGCCTCGCGATCCAGAAGCTCCTCGACGCGAAGAAAATTTCCGAGAACCCGCTCACCGATTCCGTCGCGGCCGTCAGCGTCGGCCTGTTTAACAGCCAGCAATTGCTCGACCTGAACTACATCGAGGACAAGGACGCCGCCGTGGACTTCAACGTCGTCATGACCGGCAAGGGCCAGTTCGTCGAAGTGCAGGGCACCGGCGAGGAATCCACGTTCTCGCAAGAGGAACTCGACGGCCTGCTCGGCCTCGCCCGCAAGGGCCTCCAGGAACTCGCCGGCATCCAGTCAGCCTTCCTCGCGAAGCAGCTGTTGAAGTTCTGAGCACCGCGCTCTCTCGCGGCTTGTCGGTGATCGCCGCCGTCCCGAAGGCGAGAATCATCCGCCTCGCGCGGAAAACCGCGTGTGCTCCACGAAGGCCCGCAAGGTTGCCGGTGGTAGGGGCCGTTGCCCTCAACGGCCCTTCGTCCGCGTTCTGGTCTCGCGCTCGCGTTTTTCTCGTCTGCACGCGAGGGCGGTTGAGGACAACCGCCCCACCGTTCTCCGCTCGCGCGCTCCCGCCCGATCTCCGCGGCGTTCAGCCCGAGTGCTTCGCGTCGCGCGCGACGGCTTCCGCCTTCAGCGCGCTGAAGTTACCTTCCTCGCAATTGCGCACGAAGCCCTCGGTCACGCTTTTCAGGTCCTCCCAGCGGCGCCGGATGGCTTTCGCCTCCTCCTTGGAAATCTGGTTGTCCGCCGCGGCCACGGCGATGACGCCGAGCATGTCCGCGAACTCCTGCACGATGTTGTTCGTCGACGGGATGAGATTGATGTCGTGCGGCTTGGTCTTCGGATTGGTGATGAAGAAACCGCCTGCACGCTCGCACACCCACTGCGCGATGCGCGCATCGTTGGTGATCTTCAACAGCTGCTCGATGCGGTCCAGCGGGTTGTTGGCGCCGCTGCCGGTCTCGTCGGCGGGCGGCTCGGCCCACTTGTAGATGAGCGACAGGGACAAGCCCATGTCACCCGCGATTTGTTTCGCGCTGGTCTTCTTGAGCACCTCCTTGAGCAGCTCGTGCGAATGCATACGCGCGCATCTTGCGCGGCGCGGGGCGCAACGCAATCACCGACCTTGCGCCGCTTTGCGTATCTGTTCCCCGGCTCGCCCTCGCTTCCGACGCAGTCCACCGCCCACCTTTAGCCCACGGCGGCTTATGCTCCGCGTGCGGGAACGCCCCGGGTCTCTTATGATGCGTTTCGGCCAAGGGACGCGGCATCTTTTGGGTGTCATTCGGCTGGTTTTTGTGGCTTAAAAAACCCCTCTTTTCCCATGAACATTCACGAGTATCAGGCCAAAGCCTTGTTCGAAAAATACGGGGTGCCGGTGCCGAAGGGCGTGCCCGCCCGTTCGCCCGCCGAATTCGAGTCCGCGCTCTCGGCGCTGGGCGAGGCTCCGTATGTCGTCAAATCCCAGATCCACGCCGGCGGACGCGGCAAAGGCACGTTCACCGACGGCTTCAAGGGCGGCGTCAAATTCGCCAAGACCAAGGCCGAGGCGCTCGACTACGCCAACAAGATGTATGGCAACACGCTCGTGACCGCGCAGACCGGCACCGCCGGCCGCAAGGTCCAGACGATCTACTTCACCAAGGCCGCGGACATCTCCAAGGAATACTACCTCGCGATTCTCCTCGACCGTAACACCTCGAAGCCCGTCATCGTCGCCTCCACCGAAGGCGGCGTCGAAATCGAGAAGGTCGCGCACGAGACGCCCGAGAAGATCTTCAAGGTCTTCATCGATCCCGCCGTCGGCCTCCAAGGCTACCAGGCGCGCCAGCTGGCGTTCCAACTCGGCTTCACCGGCGACTACTTCAAGAACGCCGTCAAACTCATCACGAATCTCTATCGGATGTTCTGGGACACCGACGCCTCCATGGTCGAGGTCAACCCGCTCATCACCACGCCCGCCGGCGAAGTTCTCGCGCTCGACGCCAAGGTCTCCTTCGACGACAACGCGCTCTTCCGCCACAAGGACATCGTCGACCTCCGCGACCTGAACGAAGAGGACTCCAAGGAAATCGAAGCCTCGAAGTTCAACCTCAGCTACATCGCGCTCGACGGTAACATCGCCTGCCTCGTCAACGGCGCCGGCCTCGCGATGAGCACGATGGACATCATCAAACACTTCGGCGGCAACCCCGCCAACTTCCTCGACGTCGGCGGCGGCGCCTCGAAGGAGCAGGTCCAGGCGGCCTTCCGCATCATCCTCACGGACCCGAACGTGAAGGGCATCCTCGTGAACATCTTCGGCGGCATCATGGACTGCAACACGATCGCCACCGGCGTCGTCGCCGCGGCCCGCGAGCTCGGCCTCACCATCCCGCTCGTCGTGCGCCTCGAAGGCAACAACGTCGCCGCGGGTAAGAAGACCCTCGCCGAGTCCGGCCTCAAGATCGAGTCCGCCGACTCCATGGCCGACGCAGCCCAAAAGATCGTCAAACTCGTCGCCTAACCGCCCACCGCTAACCGACCACTTCAATGGCTATCATCGTCAACGAAAAGACCAAGGTCCTCGTCCAGGGCATCACCGGCGAGTTCGGCGGTCGTCACACCAAACTCTCCCTCGACTACGGCTCCGCCATCGTCGCCGGCGTCACGCCGGGCAAGGGCGGCCAGTTCTTCGAGCACGGCTCCCACAAGGTTCCGATCTTCAACACCGTCGCCGACGCCGTCGCCGCCACCGGCGCGACCGCTTCCGCGGTGTTCGTCCCGCCGCCCTTCGCCGCTGACGCGATCCTCGAAGGTGTCGACGCCAACCTCGACCTCTGCGTCGCCATCACCGAAGGCATTCCGGTCCGCGACATGATCCAGGTGAAGCGCGCCATGGCCGGCAAGAAGACCCGCCTCATCGGCCCGAACTGCCCCGGCATCGTCACTCCCGGCACCGGCGAAGGCTCGAAGGGCGGCTGCCGCATCGGCATCGCTCCCGGCTACATTCACAAGAAGGGCCACGTCGGCGTCGTCTCGCGCTCCGGCACCCTCACCTACGAAGCGGTCTGGCAGCTCACCGTGAAGAACATCGGCCAGTCGACCTGCGTCGGCATCGGCGGCGACCCCGTCAATGGCACCTCGCACCTCGACGTCATCAAGATGTTCAACGACGACCCCGAGACCTGGGGCATCATCATGATCGGCGAAATCGGCGGCAGCGCCGAAGTCGAAGCCGCGCGCTGGGTGAAGGCCAACTGCAAGAAGCCCGTCGCGGGCTTCATCGCCGGTGCGACCGCCCCCAAGGGCCGCCGCATGGGCCACGCCGGCGCCGTCGTCGGTGGCGCCGAAGACACCGCCGCCGCGAAGATCGCCATCTTCGAGGAGTGCGGCATCGAAGTCGCCGTGACGCCCTCCGACATGGCCGACGCCCTCGAGCGCTCCGCCAAGAAGCTCGGCGTCAAACTCGCGTAGTCTACCCAGACTGGACGGGTAGAAATCGGCCTGCGGCCCACACCAAATGAAAAATCTCCAAATTCTTCTTCGGGCCGCAGGCCTTCTTGTTTTAGTCAGCTTGTCGACGCCGCCCCTGCTCCGGGCCGAGCCAGATCCCAGCCACCTGTTGGCCAGAGTGGAGCCGGACGGCACCATCAGCGCCGGATCGAAAGCGGCCCTGCGACAGGCAGTTGAAGCCGGCCGGGCGATCCGCGTCGGATGGGCGCTGGACTTCAACAATGACGGCCGCGTCGATCTCGTTCACTGGGCCGACGCCTCGTTTCTCACTGTTTTGGGCGATGAAGTGTATGCGCAAATTCCTCCGATTCGCGAACAAGGCGGCGCGCGGAAAGGCGACAAAGTTGTCATCCAACTAGCCGAAAGCAGCCGCCGCTGGTATGGGCTTTTAGGCACGAATGGAGTGTTGGAAGGAGCGTTTGACGACAACTCCCCCAAACAAGTTGTGCCCGCGCGCATTTGGTGGTGCCTGACCGAAGGCGAATCCAAGAAATAGATCTGTCGCTTCGATTCAGGACTGCGGCGCTGATGCTCCTCTTGCGTCGGCTCCCAAGCGCTGCGGGAGGTTAAGCGGCCTCCAGAAAACTTAGCGCCAAACCCGCCAGCGGAGAGCCACAGGCACTTTCTTCGCGCTTGGTCTGCCGTGCCTGGCCCGGTTTTCGCCACACCTTACGCCACCGCGTCGACCTCGATCTCGAACAACAGATCGTCGCGGCACACCACGCTCGCCGTGTTCACCACTGGCAACACCTCATGTGCGTGCTGCGCCTGCCACGCCTGGAAATGCCGCACATCCGCCGCATGCCGGTAATACGCCGTCGCTCGCGTCACATGCCGCCACTCCATGCCGCGCGACGCGAGGATCGCAGCCACGACCTCCATCGTGAGATCCACCTGCCGCCGCGCGTCGCCGATCCACGCCGTGCGTCCATCCGGATGAATGCTCGCCGTGCCCGACACCGTCAGCCAGCGCCCGCTCGCGCCCACCGCGACTTCCATCGCCCGGCTGAACGAGCTGCCGTAACGCGGCGCGGGGCACTGCAGCGGTGACGCGATCTCCCGCGGCGCCGCTGCCGCACCCGATACGGCTCCCGCGCCGCTCTTCGGCCGCCACGCGCGGAAGCCCACGCTGAGCGCCGCGCCCCTCGGATTTCTGGCGCCGATCCCCGTGCTCGCCGGCAGCGACCCCGAACGCCATTGCACCGGCGCGTAGTGCGCGGTGCGCACGCGATTGAAATCCCCATACCACGCCAGGATGTCGTCGTTGTAGAACCAAGTCCGCACGACGTCGCGGAGTTCAAACCCCGCCAAATCCAGCGCCAGCTCAGCCGCGCTGAACATCTGCTGCGTCTGCGCCGCCGCGCCCAAGGTCAACGTCTGCGGCCCAACGCCGCCCAGCCAGCAATGCCGCGCAGCACCGTCGTCACCGACTGTGCCGACCACCTGCCGGCCCAGCCGGATCGGCTCCAGTGTTCTCCCGAGCCAAACCATCGCCTGCACGCCCGCGAGCGGAGTCCCGTCGCACGCCGCGCCCTCGACCCAAGTGACGGGAAACGCCACCTCGCCGAATCCCGCGCGCAACGCCTGCTCGCGTTCCGCCGCGCGATCGACCGCGCCATAGACGAACAACGCCGCGACCGCTCCGTTCACCTCCCGCACGCGCCTCGCCAAACGCCGAAACGTCGCCACCGCCTCCTCGCCCTCGCGCGGCACTTCCGTCAGGCAAAATTCCCGCACGATCGCGGAGCCGGCATCGTTTTGAAGTATCACGGAGAATGGCTCACTGCCGCGGGGTAACATGACCTCTCTGACGCGGCACGCGCCTCGCAGTTACCGCCGCGCGCCTTCTCCCCGACTCAGCATTCCGCGAACTAGGGTCCATTAGCCGACTTGTTTTGCGCAGCCTCTGCGTAGCCGCACGCCGCGCGTTCCGTCATTCTTCACCTGCGCGCCCCACGCGCCGCGCGGGTTCGGTCACCTGTGAACTCGCTCCCCTGCCCCTCCGCTGTCACCTCGATGCGCCGCTTCGCGCGCCTCGCCGCCGCGCTCTGTGCCTTGATCACTCTCGTCGCCGCAGCCGCGCCCGCGCTTTCCCCTTACGAAACCGCCGCGCACACGTCGCCGCGCTCGCAGATCGACGAACTCGTCCAAACCGACCTCACCGCGCTCGGCCTCATTCCCGCCGCACCGTGCAGCGACGCCGTGTTCGTGCGCCGCATCTTCCTCGACGCCATCGGCACCTTGCCTACCGCCGACGAGGCCCGTGCCTTCCTCGCCGACCGCGCCACCGATAAACGCGCCGCGCTGATCGACCGCCTGCTCGCGCGCGAGGAGTTCGCCGACTACTGGGCCATGCTCTGGAGCGACACGCTGCGCGTGAAAGCCGAGTTCCCCGTCAACCTCTGGCCCAACGCCGCGCAGTGCTACCACCACTGGATTCGCGACGCCCTGCACGACGGTCTGCCGCTCGACCAATTCGCCCGCGAGCTCCTCACCGCCAACGGCTCCAACTTCCGCGTCGGCCCCGCCAACTTCTGGCGCGCCTCCGCCAACCGCCAGCCCGCCGGCCTCGCACGCGTCGTCGCGCTCACCTTCCTCGGCGAGCGCGTCGAAACTTGGCCGCCGGAAAAACTCGCCGCCTTCGCCCCGCTGTTCTCGCAACTCGCCACCAAGCCCACCCGCGAGTGGAAGGAGGAGATCGTCTACTTCGACCCCACGCTCCCCGCGCCACCTCCGACCACGCGTTTTCCCGACGGCTCGCCCGCGAAGCTCGCGCCCGACCAAGACCCGCGCGCGGCCTTCGCCCATTGGCTGCTCCGCGCCGACAATCCGCGCTTCGCCCGCGCCCTCGCCAACCGCGTGTGGAGTTGGGTCTTCGGCCGCGGGATCGTGCAACCCGCGGACGATTTCCGCCCCGACAACCCGCCCGCGAATCCCGCGCTGCTCGACCATCTCGCCGCCTCGTTCGCCGCCGCGCACTACGACTTGCGCACCTTTCTGCGCGAAGTGCTGAACTCGCAAACCTACCAGTCTTCCTCGTTCGCGCCGACCGACGGCCCGCGCGCCGAAACGCACTTCGCGTTCTACGCGCCGCGCCGCCTCGACGCCGAGGTCCTCGCCGACGCGATCAACCAAGTCACCGGCACGCATGAGAACTACACCAGCGCGATCCCGGAGCCATTCACCTTCATTCCCACCGAGCAACGCGCCATCGCCCTGCCTGACGGCAGCATCACGAGCGCGTTCCTCGAAAAATTCGGCCGCCCCACCCGCGACACCGGCGAACTCGCCGAGCGCACCACGACCACCACGAGCGCCGCTCAACGCCTGCACCTGCTCAACTCGACGCACATCCAGCGCAAACTCTCCCAAGGCCCCGCCCTAGCCGCGCTCCTACGCCTCAAGCAGCCCATCGACGAACTCTACCTCACCTTCCTCTCCCGTCCGCCCACGCGCGCCGAACGCGACGCCGTCAACCGCTACCTCCGCGATCATCCGCAATCCCGCCGCGCCGGCCTCGACGTCGCCTGGGCCCTGCTCAACAGCGACGAATTCCTCCTCCGCCACTAGCCCCGCTTCTTGGGTAGGGGCGCTTGCCCCCAAGCGCCCTTCCCGCTCCCGCCGCCATGTCCCTCCACCACAGCGAAGACCCGCACCACTGGAATCTCGACACCGAGCTGCGCACGCTCGGCCTGCGCGGCGCACCCATGACGCGTCGCGACGTCCTCCGCCTCGGCCTGCTCGGCGCCGCCGGTCTCGCACTCGGCTCCCGCTTCGCCTCGGCTGCCGAACGCCTCGCCCTTCCTTCCGCCGCCTCCGCGCCCGCAACGCCCGTCGTCACCGCTCGCGCCCGCTCCGTCATCCAAATCTGGCTCTGGGGCGGCCCGTGCCACCTCGACACCTTCGACCCCAAACCCGACGCAGGCTCGGCCTATTGCGGCCCGCTCACCGGCACCGCCGACACCAACGTCGCCGGCATCCGCATCGGCGAACTGCTCCCGCTCCTCGCTCGCCAAGCCGACAAATACGCCCTCCTCCGCAGCCTCAGCCACGGCAACAACTCGCACGAAACCGCCGCCTACATGGTGCAAACCGGCCAAGCCGCCGGCCGCGACGTCTTCCCCGGCGCCGGCGCGGTCGTCTCGCTTTTCAAAGGTTACGACGCCGGCTACCGCGGCCTGCTGCCGCCCTACATCGTGCTGACCGAGCTGCAGGGCCGTTTCTCCGAGTCCGGCTTCCTCGGCGCCCGCTACCGCCCGTTCGCGACCGGCGGCGATCCCGGCGCTGACCGCTTCGTCGTCGAAGGTGTCGTGTCGCCCGACCTCGACGAGGCCCGCCAGCGCGCGCGCCGCGACCTGTTGCATCAGCTCAACACCTACGAACGCGCCGCGCGCTCCGGCGACCCGCGACTCAAGGCCCTCGCCCGCTGCGAAGACGAGGCTTACGAGATGATCCTCGGCGACGCCGGCAAAGTCTTCGATCTCTCCAACGAACCCGCCGCCACCCGCGAGCGTTATGGTCGCAACACCTTCGGCCAGTCCTGCCTCATGGCGCGCCGCCTCGTCGAAAAAGGCGTCCCCTACATCACCATCAACTACAAGGGCTGGGACACCCACAAACAGCACTTCCAACAGATGCGCCGCAAACTCCCCGAGTTCGACCGCGGCCTCGCCACGATGCTCGACGACCTCGCCCAACGCGGCCTCCTCGACTCGACGATCGTGTGGGCCGGCGGCGAATTCGGCCGCACGCCGAAAGTTCTCTGGGAAGCACCCTGGAACGGCGGCCGCGGCCACCACGGCAAAGTCTTCTCCGCGCTCGTCGCCGGCGGCGGTTTCCACGGCGGCCAAGTCATCGGGGCCTCCGACGCACACGGCGAGGAACCCGCCTCCGCTCCCGTCGCGCCCTCCGACCTCATCGCCAAAATCTACGGCCAGCTCGGCATCGCCGCCGACGCGCGCCTCCCGCACCCGGAGGGGCTCGACCTCCGCGCCGTCCCGACGAACGCCGGCCAAAACCTCGCCGCCCTCACATGAGAATCGTCTTCGCCAGGTGGAGCGCGTTGACCCCAACGCGCTCTTCTTTCGCTCCGATCATCACACTCATCTCGGCGCTTTTCGCCTTCGCATCGCTCTCCGCCCAACCGGCCAACGCCCCGCGTCCGCCACCGCACCTCGCCTTCGCCTACCCCGCCGGCGCGATGCGCGGAGCGACCGTCACGCTCACTCTCGGCGGCGAACATCTCGCCGACGCCACACTCGTTCACCTCAACGGCCCGGGCATCAGCGCACGCATCACCGGCTACGAGCGCCCGCTGAACCAACGCGAGGCCGTCGACCTCCGCGAACAAGCCGAGCAACTCCGCAACAAACGCCGCTATCATCCCAACCAGTTCACTGCCGCCGACGCGAAGAAACTCACCGAAGTCCAGGACACCCTCGCGCGCCGTAACCCGAACCCCAAAACGCCCGCGCTCGCCGAATCCGTCACACTCGAGCTCACTGTCGCCGCCGACGCTCCGCTCGGCGCCCGCGAACTCCGCCTCGCCACAACCACCGGCCTCTCGAATCCCCTCGTCTTCGAAGTCGGCACGCTCCCCGAAATCACTCCGCCCGTCGTCACCGCCACCTCCGCCGGCCAGCGCAAGGGCGCACAACAGACCGCGACCCAACGCAGCGCGCCCCTCGACGTCACGCTCCCCGCCATCGTCAACGGCCAGATCCTGCCCGGCGAAATCGACACCCTGCGTTTCACCGCCCGCCGCGGCCAGCAACTCACCTGCGTCCTCCACGCGCGCGCCCTCATCCCTTACCTCGCCGACGCCGTGCCGGGCTGGTTCCAAGCCGTGCTCCACCTCCGCGACGCACACGGCCGCGAGATCGCCTTCAACGACGATTTTCAATTCCGCCCCGATCCCGTCATCGGCTGCGAGATCCCCGCCGACGGCACCTACGAACTCGAAATCCACGACGCCATCTACCGCGGCCGCGAGGATTTCGTTTACCGCGTCACCCTCGGTGAATTGCCCTTCATCCGCAGCGTCTTCCCCCTCGGCGCCCCGCGCGGCCAACCCGTCACGCTCGCGCTCACCGGCTGGAATCTCCCCGCCCCCACGCTCGAATTGCCCGCGCCCACCTCGCCCGCCGGCACGATGCTCCTCTCCGTCCGCCGCGACGCTCACCCCTCCAACCAGATCCGCTTCGCCATCGGCGACACACCCGAGATCACCGAGCCCGCGCAACCCGCCACGCCGCCGCCTCTCCTTCCCCTGCCCACCGTTGCCAACGGCCGTATCGCCGCGCCCGACGAGCGCGACACCTATCGCTTCACCGGCCACGCCGGCCAGCCAATCGTCGCCGAAATCTTCGCGCGCCGCCTCGACTCCCCGCTCGATTCGCTCCTCGAACTCCACGCGCCCGACGGCCACCACCTCGCGCGCAACGACGACACCGAGGACAAGGCCGAAGGCCTCCTCACGCACCAAGCTGACTCGCGCCTCGCCACCACGCTGCCCGCCGATGGCGTCTATACACTCACCGTCGCCGACACCCAGCACCGCGGCGGCCCCGAATTCGGCTACCGCCTCGCGGTCCACACCGCGGCGCCCGATTTCGCGCTGCGCGTCACGCCTTCCGCCGTGAACCTTCCCGCCGGCGGCAGCGCGCTCGTCACCGTCTTCGCGCTGCGCCACGACGGCTTCGACGGCCCCATCGACCTCGCCCTCGACGCGCCGAACAACGGCCTCCGCCTCAGCGGCGCGCGCATCCCCGCCGGCGCCGACTCCGTGCAACTCACCCTCAGCGCTCACCCCAGCCTCGCGCCCAGCGCGCCGCTCCCGCTCGCGCTCCACGGCACCGCCACCCTCGCCGGCCGCTCGGTCACGCACGCCGCAGCCGCTTGCGACGACACAATGCAAGCCTTCCTCTGGCGCCACCTCGTGCCCGCCGCGCAGTGGCTCGCCCAAATCACACCGCGCGCGCCCGGCCTGCGCATCGCCTCGCCGGAAATCGCCCGCCTCGCGCCCGCCCAACCGCTCACCGTGAAAATCGAGCTCGCTCCGCCAAGCCCCGCCTACGACGCGCTCGCCGCCGAACTCATCAACCCGCCGCCCGGCCTCTCCATCACCGCCTCGCGCCTGCGCGGCCGCACGCTCGAGCTCACGCTCACCGCCGAATCACTCCCGCCCGCCGGCCAGCGCGCGGGCAACCTCATCTTTTCGATCAGCGGCACGCGCGCCAATCGCAGCGCCAAAGCCGACACCAAGAACGCCGCCAAACCCCGCCCCCTCGGCCTAGCCCCCGCCTTGCCCTACGAATACGTCACCGCTGCACGCTGACCGGAACCGCGCGCACGCCCACGTCGGACACCCGCTGTCCCACCCAGACCCGGCCCGGGAAAATTTTCAGCGACTTACATTTTTCCTGCCGCTTGCGCGCCGATGCCTGTAGTGTTCACCTGAACACTATGGCAGACGCAACGCCTCTCACCGACCGACAGCGCAGGGTCCTCGACTTCGTCCACGCCCACCAACGCCAGCACGGCCACTACCCGAGCCTGCGCGAGATCTGCGCGCATTTCGGCTTCGCCAGTCCCTTCGCCGCCACGCGCCACCTCCGCGCGCTCGAAGCCAAGGGCGCCCTCGAACGCATCGCCGGCAAAGCCCGCGCCTTCGCCACGCCCGCCCATCGCCGTCGCGCCGCGCTCCTCGACATCCCGCTCTACGGCACCATCCCCGCCGGCTCGCCCACTGCCGCCGAACAGGAGCCCGACAGCTACGTCGCCGTCGACGCCACCTCGCTCGGCCTGCGCGCCACCAGCCGCGTCTTCGCCCTGCGCGTGCGCGGCGACTCGATGCAGGACGCCTCGATCCTCGACGGCGACCTCGTCTTCCTCACCCCGCGCGAGCCGCGTCCGCGCGACATCGTCGCCGCCCTCATCGACGGCGAATCCACGCTCAAGCGCTACCTCGTCCAACGCGGTCGCCCCTTTCTCCGCGCCGAAAACCCAAAGTATCCGGACCTCCTCCCCGCCACCGAACTCCTCATCCAAGGCGTGATGGTCGGCCTCCTCCGCCGCCACGCCTGAATCTTTCTCTTTCCTCCGCGCTCGCCCTTCCGCTCATGTCGCGCTCGCACGTCTATCTCACCACGGATTGCACGGATAATTTCGGATTAGCAGATCACACTGCGAAGTCATCGGGCTCATCCGTGATAATCAGTGTAATCCGTGGTCAAAAAAAACACTCGCCGGCGGCATCAGCCACGTCCTCGCCCATCTGGCCCACGCTTCGGCGCCTTCCGTGTGTTCAGTGTCTTCAGTGGACCACTCCGCACGCTCGTCTTTCAGCCGCTCACTGCGGCGCCGCATGAGCTCGCCGCGCGCCGCCACCGCCTTCTCTCCGCCCGATGTCCGCGTCCGATCAAATCGCCCGCCTGCGCCAGCAGCTCGCCGCCCGTTTCCCCACGGCGCAGCGCGCCGCCGGCCGTGCGCTGGCGACGGGCATCCCGGCCATCGATGAAACCACCGGCGGCGGCCTGCCGCTGAGCGCCGTCACCGAGATCGTCGGCGCCGCTCCGAGCTGCGGCATTTCTCTCCTCTGGGGCCAGCTCCTCGCCGCCACGCGCGCCGCGCAAACCCGCGCCGCACTCATCGACGCATTCGACGAGTTCGATGCCACGTCCTTTCCCGCCGACCTGCTCGCGCACCTGATCTGGGCACGCTGCGGCGGCATCACCGAAGCGCTCGCCGCGACCGATCTCCTCGCCCGCGACGCCAATTTCGGCCTCGTCCTCCTCGATCTCCGCCACGCGCCGCTGCGCGAACTCCGCCGCGTCCCCTCCACCTCGTGGTATCGCCTCCAACGCGCCGTCGAGCCCGCCGATCTCGCGCTCGTCGTCGCCACCCCCGCCGCCTGCGTGCCGAGCGCGCAACTCCGCCTCGAACTCGACCACGCCGCCACGCTCGACGAACTCGCCCGCGAACGCGCCGCACTCGCCGCCGCCCTCGCGCCCGTCCTGCAACGCCAGCGCCGCTCCCTCGCCGCGGCCGGTTGAGCCATGTTCGCCGTCCTCCACCTTGCCGGCTTCGCCCTGCAAGCGGTTCTCCGCGCCGAGTCCGCCACGGCCACCGCCTACCGCGACCGTCCCGCCGCGCTCTTTAGCGGCACCACGAAAAAATCCGCCGTGCTCATGCTCAACGCCTCCGCCCTTGCCGTCGGCGTCGAGCCGGGCATGAGCGCTCCGCAAGCCATCGCACGCTGCGCCGACCTCCTCATCCGCTCGCCGCTCGCCGATGCCGAAGCCGACGCGCGCGCCGCGCTGCTCGCCGCGGCCTTCACGGTCTCCCCGCACGTCGAAGCCACCGCTCCCGGCATCGTAACAATCGACGCCCGCGGCCTCTCTTCCTCTGTCCGTGTTTCCGCCTGCGAAGCCGCACTCGCACGCCTCGCCCTGCTCGGCCTCTTCGGCACCGCCGGCCTCGCGCGCACGCCCCTGATCGCCCTCTACGCCGCGCGGAATCGTTCTCGTTCTTTTGCTCCTTCTCGTTCTCTCGAATCGCACCGGATTGAGAACGAGGAACGAAAACGAGAGGCTGCAATCTGCGAAATCCCGACCAATCCCTCCGCCGAATCCTCCTTCCTCAGTCCACTCCCGCTCGCGACCGCGGAACCTGACACCGAAATCGCCGGCGTCCTCCACGCCTGGGGCCTGCGCACGCTCGGCGATCTCACGCGCCTCACGCGTGATGACCTCGGCCGACGCCTCGGCACCGCCGGCACCGCACTCTGGGATCGCGCCCGCGGCGGCGAGCCGCGTCCGCTGCATCTCGTCCCTCCGCCGCAGGAGTTCGTCGCTGCGATGGAGTTCGAGGACGCGTTCGAGACGCTCGAGCCCCTGCTGTTCATCCTCCGGCGCTTTCTCGATCGCCTGACGCTCGAGCTGGAAGCCGCGCACTTCGTGGCCGTCGAACTCGACCTCACGCTCATGCTCGCCGACGACACCGCGCACGCCCGCTCCTTCCGACTGCCGGAGCCGACGCGCGACCTCGAGATCCTCTTCCGCACGCTGCACACGCATCTCGAATCCGTGCGCACCGACTCGCCGATCGTCGCCGCGCGCCTGCGCGTCACACCCGCACGACCGCTCGTGCGCCAGCACGGACTCTTTGACACCGGCCTGCGCGATCCGCACGGCTTTGCGGAAACCCTCGCGCGCGTCGTGGCCCTTGTCGGCTCCGACCGCGTCGGCACACCTCAACTCGAGGACACGCACCGACCCGACGCCATAAAGCTCGTGCCGCCGCACGCGGTGATTCCACCCGCCGCGCCTGCTCCCGTGCAACCCGTGGTCGGCCGGCCGCTGCGCCGTTTCCGCCCGCCGCTCCCCGCGCGTTTCGAGATGAGCGAAGGCCAGCCGACGTTCCTCTGGACCGAGCGCGTGCAAGGCACCATCGCGGGCCATCTCGGCCCGTGGTGCAGCAGCGGCGAGTGGTGGCAGGCCGACCGCATCTGGAGCCGCGAGGAGTGGGATCTCGCCCTCGTGGACGGCGGCGTTTACCGCATCTGTCGCACGGCGGAGGGCTGGTTCCTCGAGGGTGAATACGACTGAGCCATGACAACCGATCGCGCCGCAGCCGCCAGTCGCCGGGAAGACACATGGTTCTTCGCGTTGCAGCCGCCCGCGCCGGCACGCGAAAAAATTTGCCAGTTACAGGACGAACTGGGCGCCCGCCACGGCTTCTGCGGTTATCGAGTGAAACCGGAGAACCTGCACGTCAGTCTGCATGCCATCGGAGCGGGACGCACCTTGCCGGAAAGCAGACTTAAAGCCGCGTGCGCGGCCGCCAGTGCGTTGGTCTTCGAGTCGTTCGAATTCACGCTCGACCAGGCCCGCAGCTTCACGAACAAGCGGGATAAAAAGCCGTTCGTGCTTTCCGCCGACGGAGCCAGCGCCGCACTGAAGCCGTTCCACCAGACCCTGGGCGCAGCGCTGGAGCAGCACGGCGCCGGTGATCTTGTCGGTTCCAGCTTCACGCCTCATCTCACGCTGTTCTGGGAACACGCGCTGATCGAGCGGCACGCCGTGCCGCCGATCCGCTGGACGGTGGCCGAATTCGTGCTCGTGCACAGCCACACTGGCAAAGCCATCCACGAAGTCGTCGGGCGCTGGCCGCTGCGCCAATATGGCGACTCGCGGTCTGCGCTTATCTCCCGCGCCAAAAAATACGCTCCGGCTTACGTCGAGCTGCACGCGCGCAGCGCCTTCAGCTTTCTCCGCGGCGCTTCGCTGCCGGAGGACTACGTGAAGAGCGCCGTGGAGAACGCGCAGCTGCCCGCCGTCGCCCTGCTCGATCGCGACGGCGTCTACGGCGCGCCGCGCTTCTACGGCAGCGCGCAGGAAAACAAGTTTGCCGTGCGTCCGCGCGTCGGAGCCGAGATCACGATGGAGGACGGCACCGTCGTGCCGCTACTCGTCGCCAATCGCACCGGCTACCAAAACCTTTGCCAGCTCATCACCGAGGCGAAGATGACCGCGCGCAGCGCCGCACCGGCTGCCAGTCGGCCGTCCGAAGTCTGCCGGCCGGCAGTCGGCGCTGCTCCGTCCGACCGCAAGCGCCCGTGCTTCGCTACGTGGGAGGAGCTGGCGCGCTTTTCCGGGGGCCTCATCGCGTTCACGGGCGACGAGGAAGGGCCGGTGCGCACGGCGTGGCGCACGCTCGGGACGACGGCCGCCGGGGCCGCGCTGGAGAAACTCACCGCCATTTTCGGGCGCGAAACCGATCCGGCGCGCGCGCGGCTCTTCGTCGAACTGCAACGTCATCAAATTCGCGGCGAAGATCGCGAAGTTGCCTTCCTGCGCGACCTGGCTGCGGCCCACCGGCTTCCACTGCTCGCCACCGGCGGAGTCAACTATGCCGTGCCCGAGCATCACATCGTCGCGGACGTTTTCACCTGCCTGCGCCATCACACCACGCTCGATGCGGCGGGTCGCCTGCTTGAAATCAACTCCCGACGCGGCCTGAAATCCGCGCGCGAAATGCAGGGGCTGTTTCGCGACTTGCCGGAAGCCGTCGCCAACGCCGTGCGCCTCGAGCAACGGCTCGAGTTCACCTTGCAGAACCTCGGCTACCAGTTTCCCGCCTATTCCACGCCGAACGGCGAGGACATGGACGCCTACCTGCGTCGCATCACCTTCGAGGCCGCGCGCCGGAAAGTTAAACCCCAGGAGTGGTCGGCGAAGTGGGACGCGCAACTCAACCGCGAACTCGAGCTCATCGCCCGCCTGAAATTCTCCGGCTATTTTCTGATCGTCTGGGACATTTGCCAGTGGGCTCGGCAGCAAAGCATCCTCGTGCAAGGCCGTGGCAGCGCCGCCAACAGCGCCGTCTGCTACGTGCTCGGGATCACGGCGGTCGACCCGATCAAGAACCAGCTTCTCTTCGATCGCTTCCTGAACGACAGCCGCGTCGGACCCGACGGCAATCCCTCGTGGCCGGACATCGATCTCGACTTCCCCAGCGGTGACCGGCGCGAGCGCGTCATCCAGGAAGTCTACGCGCGTTACGGCCGGCGCGGCGCGGCGATGACGGCCAACGTCATCACCTATCGCGGCCGCAGCACCATTCGCGAAGTCGGCAAGGTGCTCGGCTTCGGCGACGATGCGCTCGACCGTTTCTCGAGCCTCTATGCCAACGGCGATTTTCCGGAGACGCTCGATCTCCAGGAGCAGCTTCGTCTCTCCGGCATCGCCGATCACCATCCGCGCGCCGAGGCGCTGGTGCGGCTGCAGCACTATTTCCGCCGCGCCCTCCCGCGCCACCTCGGCCAGCACTCCGGCGGCATGGTCATCTCCCAGCACCAGCTCGACAAAGTCGTCCCGCTCGAGCCCGCCACGATGCCCGACCGCAGCGTCTGCCAATGGGACAAGGACGACTGCGAGAATCTCGGCATCGTGAAGATCGACTTTCTCGGACTCGGGATGATGGCGGTGCTGCAGGACAGCTTCGAACTCTGCACCGGTCAGGGCGACACTCCGCGCAGCTTCGACGACATCCCTCCCGACGACCCGGAAACCTACGAAAAAATCCGCGCCGCCGACACGGTGGGAGTTTTCCAGATCGAAAGCCGCGCGCAGATGGCAACGCTGCCGCGCTTCAAGCCGCGCGTTCTCTACGATCTCGCGATGCAGGTTGCCATCATCCGCCCCGGCCCGATCACCGGCAATCTCGTGCATCCCCTCATCCGCCGTCGCGATGGCAAGGAAGCGGTCGACTACATCCACCCCAGCGTGGCCCACATCGTGGAGCCGATTCTCCAGCGCACCAAGGGCGTGATCCTGTTCCAGGAGCAGATGCTGCAGCTCGCGATCCAGCTCGCGAAATTCACCGGCGGCGAAGCCGAGGAACTGCGCCGCGCCATGGGATTCACCAAAGACCCCGAGCGGCTCCCTCGTTCGATGGAAAAACTGACGCTCGCACTGCGGCGGCAGCACTACAACGAGGAGGTCGTGCAAAAAGTCGTCCAAGCCACCACGACGTTCTCCGCCTACGGTTTTCCCGAGTCTCATGCCATCGGCTTCGCGATGCTCGCCTACTTCAGCACGTGGCTGAAGATTCACCGCCCCGCGGCATTCTACGCCAGTCTGCTCAACAATCAGCCGATGGGATTTTACTCACCCGCGACGCTCATTCAGGATGGCCGGCGTCACGGCCTCGTGGCTCATCCCGTTTGCGTGCAGCACTCGGTGTGGGACTGCACGGTCGAGACGGCGCAAAGCATCCGCATCGGCCTGCGTTTCGTGAAAGGTCTCCGCGAAGCCACCGCGCGCGCGATGCTCGCCGCGCGGCGGGACGGACCGTTCGCCTCGCTCGCCGACTTCCTGCGCCGCACGAATCTCCCTGCCTCAGATCGGCGCGCGCTCGCCACCGTCGGCGCGCTCAACGCCCTGTCGCACGATCGGCGCGCCGCCCTCTGGCAAATCGAGGCCGCGTGGTCCGACGACGAAGCATTGTTCAAGCAGTTCGCCGACGCTTATCGCGAGGGTTCGCCGCTCGCACGGATGTCGCCGGTTGAGGAAGTCCAGGCCGACTTCGCCGGACTCGGCCTCACGACCGAGGAACACCCGATGGCCGCGCTGCGCTCGCAATTGCACGGCGTCACTCAGGCGAGTCAGTTGAAAGAGACCCCAGACGGCGCCCGCGTGACCATCGCCGGCCCCGTGATCTGCCGCCAGCGACCCGGCACGGCGAAGGGTTTCGTTTTCATCAGTCTCGAGGACGAGACGGGCATAGCCAACGCCGTCGTGCTGCCGCAGCTCTTCGAGCGCCTCCGGCTGGTCATCACGCAGGAACCGTCGCTGCGCATCACCGGTCCCCTGCAAAACGTCTCCGGCGTGCAGCACGTGAAAGCGGAGGTCATCGAGCCGCTGCGCTGCGCCACGCTGCCCGCGCAGGCCTCGCACGATTTCCACTGAGTCCCCGCCCGCGCGAAAACTACCACGCTTTTCCCGTCGCCTTGTCCGCCGCGCCGTGCCGCCGCCCTTAATCGCGCGGCACCACGATCTCGAGTTTCACCCGGCATCCCAGCGCCGCGGCGAGCCGCGTCAGCGTGTTCAACGTCAGCGAGGTGTTCAGCGGATCGAGCACGCGATTCACCGCCGCGCGACTCGTGCCGAGCGTGCGTGCGAGCTCCGAGACCGACATGTCGAGGCGTTCCATGCGGTGCATCAGCGTCGTGGCGATGACTCGCTTCAACGCGGTCGCCTCGACATCGCTGTAGATGCCCTCTTCACGCAGGCGTTCGGTCGATGTCTCCTCGAAACGATGGCGCTTGTCCTGTTCCATGCCGCAAGCGAATCAGAATAGATACATTTTGCGCGCTCGAATTCGACTTTAGGAAAAAATCTTTTGCCCCGCGTTTTTGTCGTAAGCCGGCCAACCGCAGGCCTCTAGCCCGCGCGCGAATGCCGACGCGAAATTTCGCGTGAAGATTTTTCTGGCGCAGCGCGCGGCGATTTGTTCCTTTCGCCGTGCATCAGGAAAGGATCGACGGAGCAATCCGCCGGTTCTGCCAACCGGGTCTAGGAGTGATCACGGTGGTTCCGAGTGACGAAAGTCGCCCGGATGCGCGAGCGGTAAAACGCTCGAACAAAAAACTCCTCCGAAAAAAGCGAAAAGCCGCCTGATGCCCTCAGGCGGCTTTCGTTTTTCCCGGAAAATCCCTGAAGCGCGAACGATTAACTCAACATCAACCGCTCACGCCTCATGTCCAACGTCATCACCCTCCCCGCCCTCCGCGTCAACGCGGAGAACCCGAACCACCACTTGTGGAACAACAACGGCACGTGGTTCCTCCACTACACCGTTTACCCGACGCCCTTCACCAAGGAGCGCATCCGCCGCTCGCTCGGCACGAAGGACCTCGCCGTCGCCCGCCAGCGTCGCGACTCGTTCTTCCAGCACCTGCTCGGCCAGGCGCAACCGACCAAGACCGCGGTCGCCTGACGCACCGCTTCGATTTCAACCCATAGTTCGAAAGCCCGCGCCGAGTGCGCGGGCTTTTCGTTTTACGGGATGCGCAGGCGCTGTCCGACGCGCAGCGCGTTCGCGCCCTGCAAGGCCTCGCGGTTCGCGTTGTAGATCTCCTGCCAGCGATTCGCCGTGCCGTAGTAGCGCAGGCTCAAGCGCGAAAGGGAGTCGCCCTCGCCCACCACGTGATAACGCGCCTCGGGCGCGTTCGTGGCCGAGGGGGTCGCGCTGCCCGAGCCGGTCGCGGGCGGCGGATTGGCGGACGCCAGGCTCGACGCCGGGGTCCCAAGCCGCGCCGCGGACGCAATCTGATCGAGCGTGCCCTGGGCCTGCGCCAGACGCGCGGCCAAGGCGCTGTTTTCCTGGCGCAACTGGGCAAGAGCCGCCTGCCGCTCGCGATCGAGCGTGCGGTTCGACTCCGACAGGCTCTGGTTCGACGCCCGGAGCCCTTCCACTTCGCGCCGCAATTGGGCCATCTGCGCGGTGAGCGCGTCGACGTTGCGAGCCGCGCTCTGCTCGGCGTCCGTGCGCGACTGCTCCGCGCTCCGCTGCGCCTGCGCGAGACGACCCGCTTCGGCCTGTGCGCTCGCCAGTTGCACCTTCAACGCATCGCGCTCCTCGGCGAGCTTCTGATTGGTCGCCGTGAGATCGGCGACGGACGAGCCCTGCGAATCGGCCGCCTTCTCGCTTTCGGCGAGGCGCGTGCGCAGCGCCGCGATTTCGGCCTGCGCCTTTTCCGCCGCGGATTGTGAAGCGATCGCCGATTGAGCGGCATCGGTCCGCTGCTGTTGCAGCTGGTCGATCTGGCGCTGCGCGGTCACGAGTTGCGCGCCGACGTTCTTCAGTCGCTCGTCGAGAGCCCGGTTCTCGTCCGCCAGCTTGGAATTCTCGGCGCCGGTCAGCCGCTCGGACTCGGCCAGCTTTTGCGTCAGCACCGCGATCTGGGTCTTGAAATCCGCCTTCTCCTGCTGGAGCCGGCTGTTCGCCTCGGTGAGGTCCGCGACGGTCGAGCTGTGCGAGCCCTCGGCCTTCTCGGCTTCCGCCAGTTGCGCGCGCAATGTCTCGCGCTCCTTCGCGGCCTTTGCGCCGTCCGCGAGCAGTTGCTCGTTTTGCCGACGAAGGTTCTCCGCCGCATCCGTCAGCTCGCGCACGCGCGCCTGCGCACGATCGAAATCGGCGCGATTGGGGCCGTCGTCCGCCTGCTTGGCCGCGAGCAGCGCGCGGTTGGCGTCGCTGAGCGCCCGGCTGGTCTCGCGGGCCTTCTGCAACTGCTCCGCGAGCGCGCTGATCTCGCGCGCAGCGGCGGTGCGGTCGTCCTCGATGGCGCCTTCGAGCTGTTTCACGCGATCCTGCAGCGTGCGGATCTCCATCTGATACGCATCGGGCCGGGCGGCGTTCACCGCCTGCGACTGGGCCGCGAGCGCGGCCTCCGCGGTCTTCTGCGCGTTCACGAAATCCTGTTCCAACTTCGAGTTGGCAACCGTGAGCTCCGCGATTTGCGCGCGTAATTTCTCGTTGGCCTGACTCGCTTCCGCCAGATCGCCACGCAACTTCGTCGCGGCGGTGTCGTCGGCCGGCGCCTGCGTGCGCACGGTGACGAGGCGGGCGTCATCCAGCTGCTTTTCGGTCGCGGCCAGGCGCGCCTGCGCGCTCTGCAAGTCGGCGGCGCGCTTCGAAGATTCGCGCTGGAGCTGCTCCAGTTGGGTCCGAAGTCCGGGCACCTGCGCGGCATCGCGACGCAACTGGGCATTCTCGTTCTGCAGCGTCGCCAAACCGGCGGCCGACGCGCGGAGATTCGCCAACTCCGTCCGCAAGCCGGCGGCTGCCGCCGCCTCCTGCTGGGCTGCGGCGAGCGCTTTCTCCAGTCGGTCGTTCACCGCCGTCAAGTCGGCCACGTCGGCCGCGCTCTTGTTGAGCGCCGCGTTCGCTTCGGCCAATTTGCTCTGGAGAGCCGACGAATCCGTCGCCCCCGCGGAAGCTTGCGCGAGCTGTAGGCGGGCGTCGTCGCGCTCACGTTGTGCGCCGGTCACGTCGTCCTGCAAGCGCGCCACGTCAGCCTTCGCGCTCGCGGCTTCCGCCTGGCTCTTTTCCAAGGCGGCGCCGAGGTCGGCGAGTTTGGCCTGCAACGCGGCGGTATCGGCGCTGCCGGAGCGGGCGCTCGCGAGCTGGCCCTTCAACACGTCGCGCTCGATGGTGACGTCTTTCACGGCCTCTTCCGCCTTCGAGAGTGCGGCCTTGGTCGCAGCGAGGTCGTTTTGCGCGGGACCCTGCTTTGACTGGAATGCGGCGAGTTCACGCTGCGCCGTCACCGCCTGGCGTTCGGCGCGTTCGCGGTCGAGGCGCGCTCCGGTGAGCGCATTGTTCGCCGCTTTCAAGGCGGCTTCCGCGTTCGCCAACTTCGCTTCGAGTTCGGCGGAACGGTTCCCCGACTTGGCAGACTGGGCGATTTGCTGGCGCAGCGCTTCGGCCTGCGTCGCGTTTTCGCGCGCGGCCTGCTCGGCAGTGGCCAAAGCCGACTTCGCGTTCGCGAGCTCGGACTCGAGCGCGGCGACGCGAGCGGCCTGCTCGCGGGCGGCGTCGGAGGCCGAGTCGCCCGCGGTTGCCTGCTGCTGTTTCAGATTCGCGGCCGCGTCGTTGGCGGCGGCCAATTGCGCGCGGAGGTCGCGCACGAGCGCCTCGCCGGCCGCCACCGCTTGGTTCGCGGCGCCGAGCTGGCTCTCGAGTTCCGAAACGCGCTCCGCCTGCTTTTGCGCGGCCGCGGCCTGCTCTTGGAGCGCCCGCATTGCCGTCGCGTTCTGCGTGAGATTCGCCTCGGCAGTCGCGAGCTTGGCTTTGGCCGTCGCGAGTTCGTCGCGGAGCGAAGCGGCTGTGCCCGACGCGGCTTGCGCCTGCTCGGCGGTCTTGGAGGTGGCGGAGAGTTGGTCGCGCAGTTGCTCCGTCGCGGCGACGGATTTCGCGAGTTCGGCCTTGGTGGCATCGAGTTCGGTGCGCACCGGCCGCAGTTCGGCCACGGCGGCGTCGCGTTCACGCTGGGCCGCAGCGGCCTGGCGCTCGGCGCGTTCGCGATCGAGGCGCGTGCCGCTCAACGTCGCGTTCGCCTTCTTCAAGGCATCCTCGGCGGCGGCGAGACGGGCTTCGAGGTCGGCCGATTTCTCGCCAGCTTTCGCGGCCCCGGCGACCTGCTGACGCAAAGTCTCCACCTCGGTGGCGCGCGTGCGCATGGTCTGCTCGGCGGCCGCGAGCGCCTTCTGGCTGTTGGCCAATTCCGTTTCCAAAGACGCGATACGTTCGCGCTGCTGTTGGGAATTCTCGGTGGCGGCCTGCAGCGCGGTCAGCTGCTGCTGCAATGCCCGCACGGTGTCGGCGTTCTCGGACGCGGATTTTTCGGCGGCGGCCAGCCGCGTTTGCGTGGCGGCGAGTTCATCGCGCAACGCCTTCGCGGTCGCCGACGCATCCTGTGCGCTCTCCGCGGCTTTCGTGGCGGCGGCGAGTTGATCGCGGAGCTGCCGAACGCTGGCTTCGCTGGAAGCAAGTTCGGTCTTCGCGGCGGCGAGTTCGGTCTCCACGGCCGCCCGCTTGTCCGCCTCTGCCTTGGCGGCGCGCTCGAGCTCGGCGCGGGCGTTTTCCGTCACGCTGGCCTGTTGCTGGAATTGCTGGGTGCCCGAGGCGGCTTTGGCCAACTCGGCCTTGGTCGACTCGAGTTCGGCGCGCAGCGGCCGCAATTCGGCCACGGCGGCATCGCGTTCGCGTTGGGCCGCGACGGCCTGTCGCTCGGCGCGTTCGCGGTCGAGGCGGGCGCCGCTCAAAGTGGTGTTCGCCTTCTTGAGCGCGTCCTCGGCGGCAGCAAGGCGCGTCTGGAGATCTGAGGCTTTCTCGCCTACCTTCTCCGTGCCGGCGACCTTTTGGCGCAACGTCTCGACTTCGGCGGAACGCTCGCTCGCGGTCTGCTCGGCGGCGGCGAGCGCTTTCTGCGCACGGGCAAGCTCGGCTTCCAACGCGCTCACGCGTTCGCCCTGCTGTTGGGCGCTGGACGCGGTCGCGCGCAAGGCGGTGATCTGCTCCTGCAACGCGCGCACGGCGGCGGCGTTGTCAGAGGCGGTCTTTTCCGCTCGGGCGAGCTGCGCCTTGGAGGTCGTGAGTTCGTCGCGCAGGGCGTTCGCGGTGGCGGACGCGGTTTGCGCGCCCTCCGCGGCCTTCGCGGCGGCGGCCAACTGCTCGCGCAGCTGGCGCACGGCGGTTTCGCTCGTCGCGAGATCGGTTTTCGCGGCGGCCAGTTGCTCCTGCAAGGCCGCGAGTTTTCCAGCCTGATCGCGCGCCGTCTCGGCGGTCTGCGTGGCGGTCGCGAGCTGTTGCCGCAGCTGGGCGATTTCCTGCTCGGCGCGAGTGCGCGCGGTGGCGACATCGGATTCCAAGGACGCGATGCGGGCGTTGGCGGCATCGAGCTGACGCGTGTCGCGCGCGGCGGCGGCGAGCCGCTCGTTCTCGGCGCGGAGCGCGGCGACCTGGGCCATCGCGGCTTCGGCGTTCTTGGCGGCGTCGCGCAAGGTCGCGAGGTCCTGCTGGAGCTGCTGGTTTTTCTCCTCGGCGGCGGCGAGGGTCTGGCGGGCGTTCTGGTATTCGGTGCGGAGCTTGCCGGCGTCTTCGCGGATGCTGGCGCGGTCGGCCTCGGCGATGGAGAGCTGCGATTGGAGCTCCTCGAGCTGCTTTTTCGCGGCGAGAAGCGGCGCGTCGTTGCGCTGGGCGGCGGCGCCGAGTTTCGCGTTTTCGTCGGTGAGCTGCTGGACGCGGTTGCGGAGTGCTTCGAGATCCTTCGCGGCGGCATCGGCGGCCGCGGCGGAGGCGCGGGCGGTATCGAGCTCCTTTTGGAGCGATGCAAGTTGGGCGGCGTTCGCGTCGGCTTCGGCGCGCAGGGCGGTGGCGCTGGTTTGGGCGGCCTTCAGGTCCTGACGGGCTTTTTCCTCGGCGGCGACAGACGCGTTGAGCTGAGAACGGAGCTGCTCGAGCTGCGCGGGGGAAACGGCTCCCGCTTTCAGGCGGTTGATTTCGCCCTCGAGCCGCTGGTTGAGGACGCGAAGATTGCTCGCCTCTCCGGCGAGGCGGCGCAGGCGCGCCACTTCGTCCTGCAGATTGCGGAGCTCGGTGCCGGGATTCGCGGCGGCGGCGACCTGATCGCGCGCGGCGGCGAGGTCTTTCTCGAGTTGGGCGGCGGTGGCGGTGGTCTGTTCGAGACGCTGCTTGGTGTCCGCGAGTTCACGGTTCAGACGCTCGAGGTCGGCCTTCGGGTTGCCTTGTTCGTTGAGGGATTTCTCGAGCGAGCTGGCCCATTTTTCCAGTTCGCCTTTCTCCTTTTCGAGGCGGGTCTTTTCGAGGGTGAGGCGCTGGTTGACCTCGGAGAGTCGGTTGTTGGCGGTCTGGAGTCGCTCGATCTCGTCGCGGTTCGGCGCGGTGGTGCGAGGCGCGGACGGCGCGCTGGTAGCGGCGACCGTGGGTGCGGCGGAAGCGGCGGCTTTCAGCTGGTCGCGCAGCTGGGCGACGAGTTGCTCGGACTGGGCGCGTTGCTCGGCGGTGAGCGACTTCGCGACGAAATCGCGGCCTTGAGAATTGGCGCCGCCCTCGGAGCCGAGGGTGAGCCACGCGTAGGCCGTGGCCGGATCGACGGGCAAGCCGCCGCGGCCGGTGACGTAGAGCAGGCCGAGGTTGTTCTGCGCCGGGGCGAAACCTTGGACCGCGGCGGCGCGATAGAGCGCGGCGGCCTGAACGTCGTCCTGCTTCACGCCGCGACCGTCCTCGAAGAGGAGGCCGAGGTTGTATAGGGCGCGCACGTAGCCTTGGTCGGCGGCGGCTTTATACCACCGGGCGGCTTGGGCGTCGTCCCTGCGCACGCCGCGGCCGACTTCGTAGACGAGACCGAGGTTGTATTGCGCTTCGGCGAGGCCCTTTTCGGCGGCGGCTTTGAACCAGACGTTGGCTTCGAACTCGTCCTTCGCCACGCCGCGCCCGCTGGCATACATGTTGCCGACGTTGAACTGCGCGACGGGATAGCCCTGCTCGGCGGCTTGGAGGTAGAAGCGGAAGGCGGTCTTCTCGTCTGGCGCGGTGCCGCGACCGAGTTCGTGGGCGAGGCCGAGGTTGAATTGCGCGGGGGCGTAGCCCTTGGCGGCCGCACGCTCATACCAGCGCAAGGCGCCGGCGTAGTCCTTGTTTTGCGAAAGCGCGTTGCCGAGGGCGTTCTGGGACTCCACGTCGCCGCCTTCCGCGCGCTGTTGCAGCGCCGCGACGTCCGCAGCCGGCGCATCGGCGGCGCGGAGCGGTGCCGTCAAGGCCAGCAGCGTGCAAAGAAAGGCGATCACGCGCCCGTGGCGCGATGAGCTGAGTCGATTAAAACCTCCGAGGAGACCGGCGATGCGCACCGTTCAAGCTAAGGGGAAAACCTTAGCCGGGAGCAAGGCTGCATCCTGCATTCCGTGAATGATTTTCTTATCTGGCGGGCAAAACGTGGCGAGAGCGCTGGAGAGCCGAACGGCTCCACCGACGACGAAGTAATACGGACACAAACGCAGGCGGCCGGCCTTCATTTCCGCGACGGGCAGAGCCGAGGCGGAGGCCTTGGTGTAGACGAGGTGCTCGACGCGCTTCGGCTTCCGGTATTCCTGCAGGACGTGGAGGTTCGTCGGGGCGAGTTTCAGTGCCTGTTCGACGCCGGCCTGCCACTCCTCGCGCGAGCAATCGCTGCCGAGGACGACGCTGCGTGCGCCCCACGCGGTTTCGTGGAAGCCGGAAATCTTGATGATGAGATCGCGCTCCTTCTGCGAAGCGCCGACGAGATCGCGCCAGTCGTTGAGCGAGCGGCCGCCGACGCGCGGACCGTCGAGCACGGCGCCGGGCGGCAACGGCGCAGGGTCCATGATCCACGACTGGGGAATGAGCGAGCGAAGCGTCGCGAGGGATTTCTTCGAGAGGTTCTCCGCCCAGAAATCGCCCAGCAGGTGGTGGTGGAAGAGCGCGAGCGCGAGTTTCTCCTCCTGAAAATGCCGCATCGGCGGCGCGATCGCCACGTGGCCGGCGTGCCAGACTTCCAGAATGTGCGGCGCGACGCGGATGCTGGCCCAATCGAACAGCTCGAAAAACCGGTAGATGATGTCGATCTTCTCCGGCGTGCCGCCGACATCGAAGAACAGTTCGCCGCCGAGCGGGAAGACATCGTCGGGCGCGAGGCAGTAGACGCGGCGGCCGAGGCGCTGGAGTTGCTCGGCGAGCCAGAGCATCTCGGGGCGGTAGGTGCCGGCTTCCTCGCTGACGAGAATCGCGATGAGCGGATTGCGGGTATCCGGCCGCAATGTGGCGAGCGACGCGTAGAAGTTCTCGATCATCGCGTCGCCGTGCCCGAGCACGCGGTCGCCGGCCTCATCGGCATAGAGTCGGTTCAGGAACGCCGTGAGGCCGATGCCGCCGGGCACCGAGTCGAGTTCGGTGAGCGCGAAGCCGTCCTCGGTGAGCAAGAGGTCCGGCCGCAGCACGGTGGGAAACGCTCCGCGATTCTTCGGGTCGCGAGCGTGGCGGACGAGTTCGGCGGGCTTGCCGCGGTCGAGGTAGTCGGCGACCCACGGCGCGAGCAGCGGCTTGTTGCGGAGAAGATTTTTTCCGGCGGCGGAGCGCAGGTAGAGCGTTTCGAGCGCCTGGTGGAACTCAAGGCAGGCTGCACCGATCGTCTCGAGTTGCTGCACCTGTTCCGGCGTGAGCGGCCACGCCTCGGGCGACAGTTGCCACGTCTTCGCCTCGAAGAGCGGTTGCGCCCCGAGGGAGGACTGAATGTGAGCGTAGGCGAGGCCGGGCATGGTCAGAGGACTGAGGACGGAATACGGAGGGCGGAAAAATACAAATGACGCGTGCGTGTTAGGCGGGAAGTGGACGGCGCTGTGCTTTCGTTTCTCCGGTTTTCAGTCCTCCGTCCACTGTCCTCGGTCATCCGTCTTCCGCTTACTCGTCGTCCATCTGGATGTCCTTGTTCCGGTGGCGCGGGCAGCCGGCGCGGAGCCAGGCATAGACGAAGCGATCGAGGTCGCCGTCGAGCACGCCCTGCGTATCGCTGGTGGAAACGCCGGTGCGCAGGTCCTTCACCATCTGGTAGGGCTGCAGCACGTAGCTGCGGATCTGGCTGCCCCACCCGATTTCGCCTTTTTCGCCGTAGAATTTCTCCATCTCGCTGCGCTGCTCGTCCTGCTTCTTTTCGTAGAGGCGAGCTTTGAGGACGTTCATGGCGCTGGCGCGGTTCTTGATCTGCGAACGTTCGTTTTGGCAGACGACGACCAGACCGGTCGGGATGTGCGTGATGCGCACCGCGGAGTCGGTGGTGTTGACACCCTGGCCGCCCTTGCCGGACGAGCGGTAGACGTCCACGCGGATGTCGCTGTCGGGAATTTCGATTTCGATTTCGTCGGTGACTTCGGCGATGACGTCGATGGCGCAGAACGAGGTGTGACGGCGCTTGTTTGCGTCGAACGGGCTGATGCGCACGAGGCGATGCACGCCGCGCTCGGCCTTGGCGTAGCCGTAGGCGTTCTCGCCCTTGATGAGGAGCGTGGCCTTGGTGATGCCCGCCTGGTCGCCGGCCTGCACGTCCTGCACCTCGACTTCGAAGCCGCGGCGCTCGGCCCAGCGCAGATACATGCGGAAAAGCATGTCGCACCAGTCGTTCGACTCGGTGCCACCGGCGCCGGACTGGATCGAGAAGATGGCGTTGTTGCGGTCGAACTGGCCCGTGAGGAAGGACGAGATCTCGAGCTTGTCGAGTTCCTCGACCATGGTCGCGACGTTGGCGTCGAGTTCCTTGGCGTAGGCCTCCTGCTCGGCTTTGTCCGCGGACTCGATCAGCTCCACCATGACGGCGGCGTCATCGAGCTTCTTGTTGAAGGCGACGAGGCCGGCGATGGTCTTCTTGAGGCCGTTGACCTTGGCGATGTGTTTCTGGGCCTTATCGGTATTGTTCCAGAAATCCGGGGCGCCCATCTGCGCCTCCATCGCTTCTATTTCACGCTGCTTTTGTTCGACGTCAAAGAAACCTCCACAAGTAGCCGGCGCGCTTCTTGATGAGCTCGAGGTGCGAGAAGGTTTCGGGAGCGATCATGTCGGAGCCATGAGCCCAAGAAGCTCACGGCTCCGCAAGGGTTTTTTGCAGTTCCGGCAGGCGCGGCGGCTCGCCGAGGTAAACGACCCGGCGGTTTCCGAGCCAATACCAGCGCTTCGCCTCGGGCCGGGTCGGCAGGAAAAACGTCCGCACATCGGCCAATTCCCGCTGCGCACTGTCGTAGAGCACGATGCCCCACCCGGCCTCGCCGCCCGCCGACGTCGGCACCGGCACCGCCAGCGTGACCTTCAAATCCCGCCGCGGATACGGCTCGAGCAACAGCTCGCCGCCCACGCGCGCGTAGGCCCTTTGCGCCGGCGAAGCGGCCCCCGCCCGCTCGACCCGCAGCGGCTCGGGCGTCGTGGTCGGGACGTCCCACGGACGCAACGGGCCGCGCGGACGTTTGCCGAAACCGTCGTCGTAGGTTTCGAACAGCGTCCCGTCCTTCGCGACCTCCGCGCCATCCGCGCGCGGCGTGAAATGATGCAGGACCGTCGGAGGGCTCGGCCGCGCCGAAAAATCGATCCCGAGCCACGGCAGGACGCAGAGCACGAGCGGGACGAGATTCGCGAGCGTCGCCAGCACCCAAAGCTCGGTCAGGCGCGAAGGCGCTTCCGGCTGCGCATCCTTCACGCGCAGCGCCCGCAGGTCCGCACACACTTGGGCGAACTCGGCCGCGAGTTGCGGCGCGCTTTTCCCGAGCGCCGC
Source organism: Opitutia bacterium (assembly GCA_016217545.1). Taxonomy (NCBI): domain Bacteria; kingdom Pseudomonadati; phylum Verrucomicrobiota; class Opitutia; species Opitutia bacterium. Next base: position 187,925 of record JACRHT010000004.1, read on the forward strand.
GCCGCTCTCTCGGGCCATCCGCACGGCACGGCCCGGGCCATCGCGCCACGTCCAAGGCGCGGAGCCGGGCGCTTCGTGCTGCCGCGTGGTGTTGAACAACGCTCTCGCGACCCACCGCAACCCGAGCGCGATCGCCGCCAAAACGCCCATCCACACCCAAGCGCGGGCCGCGACCGCCAACGCGAGAGGAGCCGCCCACACGCCGAGAAACACCGGCCAGCGACCGAGCAAAGCCGGCCCCGCCGAGAGCATGCGCGCCGCTCGTTCCCAGAAAATTGCCGCCCGCAAACGCGCCGCCTGCGCGCCGAGTTCCGCGGCGCGGCGGGCGCGCCACTCAGCGTGGGTGACGAAACCGAATTCCTTCGCATGCTCGCCGACGAACGCGAGCAGCATCAGCTCGGCGCGCGAAGGCCTCTCCGACGTGAGCAACGCCGCAAGCGCCGGGTCCGCCACGGTCGCGTAGGCGCTGCGCAAGCGCTCGTGCCGGCTCGCGAGGTCTTTGTCCGATTCGAAGGCGAGCCACAGCAGCCGGACCTGCCCAACCTCGTCCGCCGCAGTCGCCCAGCCGGCGGCGAGCGCGCGCTGCAGGGCGTCCATGCCCGACTCCGCCAGCAGCGCCAGCGCCCGGCCGGCGCCCGCATCGACGGCCTCGACGGCTCGGCGATACGCGCCGGTGCTGAGCACGCGGGCGAAAGCCAGCGCCTCGGCCGGCGGCGCGTCGGAGAACATCTCCTGCAGTCCGGCCGAGTCGACCACCCACCGCTGCACCGACAACGGCCGGGGCGAGTTCGGCGCCAAGGCGCGCCACGCGAGACCGGCGACGGCGGCGCGGCGCGGATTCAACGGCAGCTGCCGCCAGGCGAATGACTCCACGTAACCAAGGATCTGCTCGACCTTGTCGTGCTCGGCGCGCAACGCGGGCAGCTCCGCGAGGAATTGCCTCAAGGTCGGCTCGGGCGATTTGGTCGCGGGGAAAAACTGCTGCACGCCGTCGAAGGCGTTGTCGGCTTGCAGAAAAAATTCCGCTGCTTCCGGCACGGTGAACGCCCGACGACGCCACCAGAACAGCCGCGCGTCGCGGGGCAGATCGTAGCGGTCCACGGCCGCCTCACGCTGCGTCCAGCGCAACACCTGCTCGCCCTGCCAGCGTCCGTCGCGCGAGCTGGCGAGCAATCCGCGCAGCAAGAGCCGCACGCGCGGGTGCACGTGATTGGGCAGCAATTCCACGGCGCCAGCGCGCACGCCGGACGGATCGCGTTCCAGCAGGGCGTTCTCGGCGCGGGCGCGCAGCTCGGGCGGATCGTCGGAGACGTTGCGCTCAAACAAAAGTCCGTAGACGTGGCTGCCGTGCACGATCTCCTGCACGAGACGGCCCAGCGACCACCAATCCCACGCGCAGAGCGCCGGACCCGGCTTGTGTTTGAAGAGGCCGGCGGCCTCGGGCGGCGCGTAGTAGGGGTTGACGGAGATCGGGATCAGGTCCGCCTGCGAGTGGAGCGTGGCGTATTCCCAACCGCCGAGTCGCACGTGCATGCCGCGACTGTCGTCGCCGATGAAGATCGACTGTGGCTGGAGGCGGAGGTGCACGATGCCCTGCTGGTGCAGCCGGTCCAATTGGGTGGCGACTTGCCGCACGAAGTTCTCGATGTCGGCCAGTTCCGGCTGGTGCGCGGCCAGCCACTCGCGCAGGGGCACGCCGGCGGGCACCGCGGTCACTTCATAGCGCCAGCCGTTTTCCTCGTGGGCCTCGCGGGGCGCGACGAGCCCGTCCGATTCCAGGGCCGAGAGACGATCCCATGCCTCGCGATGCGCCGCGGCATCCTCGCCGATGGGTCGCGCGTGCAGGAGCACTTCTTCCATCGAGGTCGCGTCGGCGGCGAGGAAGCCGGTCCCGTGCGCCTTGGAAATCTGGAAATGCCGCCAGCGCTTCCCCTCGGCCAAGCCGCTGCCACCGCCGTTGCCCGCAGGCAATGGCGCAGCCGCCGGCGGGGTGCCGCCGGTGGCAACAGGCAGAGCGGAGTCATCCGCTCCGGTTGACGGTTCGGACATAAGGGGACCGTGGATGGTGTCCCCTAATCGTCACGCGGGCGGGCGGACTTGAGCCGCGACGCGGAGGAGTCCTCCGCACCAATGGTCGTTCAGGCGCGGAGCGTGCCGGCGGCTTTTTCCACGAGGAAGGACGCGTAGGCCTTCGCGACGCCTTCCCGCAGGCCGATGCGCGCCTGCCAGCCCAGACCGGTCAGGCGGGAAACGTCCATGAGCTTGCGCGGCGTGCCGTCGGGCTTGGAGGTGTCCCACACGATGCGGCCGGTAAATCCGGTCACTTCGGCCACGATTTCAGTCAGCTCCTTGATCGTGACATCCACGCCCGTGCCCACGTTGACCCAGTCGGGCGGGTTTTCGAGGCGGAGCAGAAAGGCGCAGGCGTCGGCGAGGTCGTCGACGTGGAGGAATTCGCGCTTGGGCGAACCGGTGCCCCAAGCCACGACCTCGGCGCGGCCAGCTTCCTTCGCTTCGTGAAACTTGCGGATCAGGGCCGGCATCACGTGCGAGTTCTGCAGGTGGTAGTTGTCCGCCGGGCCGTAGAGATTGGTCGGCATCGCCGAGTGGTAGAGGACGCCGTGCTGCTTGCGGTAGTATTGCGCGAGCTTGAGGCCGGCGATCTTGGCGATGGCGTAGGCCTCGTTCGTCGGCTCGAGAGGACTGGTGAGCAGGCAATCCTCGGGCATCGGCTGCGGCGCGTGCTTCGGGTAGATGCACGAGCTGCCGAGGAAGAGCACGCGCTTCACGCCGGCGGCGTAGGCGCCGTGGATGCAGTTGGCGGCGATGGCGAGATTCTCGAAGAGGAAGTCGGCCGGGTAGGTGTTGTTGGCGTGGATGCCACCGACCTTGGCGGCGGCGATGATGGCGACGTCGGGTTTCTCGGCGGCGTAGAAGGCGGCGACGGCGGCTTGGTTCGTGAGGTCGAGCCCATCGCGGCGCGAGCGGAGCAGCAGCGAGACGCCGGGTTCATGCTGGAAACGGCGCACGATGGCGGCGCCGACCATGCCGTGGTGACCTGCGATGAAGATTTTCATGAAGGGAAAACCAAGAAACACACGAACGACACGAAAGCGATCAGACCGGTCTTTTCGTGTGTTTGGTGTGTTTCGTGGTGATCAAATCAGGCGAACGGTGCTTTCGAAGGCTGCGGGAGCGCCTCGATCTGCGCCTCGCGCTTGGCGAGTTCGAGGTCGGCCTCGGTCATGATGCGGACGAGCTCCTTGAAGCGGACCTTCGGCTCCCAACCGAGTTGTTTCTTGGCCTTGGCGGGGTCGCCGATGAGCAGATCGACCTCGGCGGGGCGCTCGTAGCGGGCGTCGTATTTGACGTATTTCTCCCAATCGAGACCGAGCAGGCCGAAGGTTTCCTCGATGAACTCCTTGACGGTGTGCGTCTCGTTCGTGGCGACCACGTAGTCGTCGGGCTGGTCCTGCTGGAGCATGACCCACATCATCTCGACGTATTCCTTCGCGTAGCCCCAATCGCGCTTGGCATCGAGGTTGCCCATGAAGAGCGATTCCTGAAGACCGAGTTTGATGCGCGTGGCGGCACGGGTGATCTTGCGCGTCACGAACGTCTCGCCGCGGCGCGGGCTCTCGTGGTTGAAGAGGATGCCGGACGAAGCGTGGAGATTGTAGCTCTCGCGGTAGTTCACCGTGAGCCAGTGCGCATACATCTTGGCACAACCGTAGGGCGAGCGCGGCCAGAAGGGCGTGGTTTCCACCTGAGGGACTTGCTGCACCTTGCCGAACATTTCGGACGAAGACGCCTGGTAATAACGGCACTTCTTCACGAGGCCGGCCTCGCGGATGGCCTCGAGGATGCGCACCGCGCCCACGCCCGTGACGTCGCCGGTATATTCCGGGATGTCGAACGACACGCGCACGTGCGACTGCGCCGCGAGGTTGTAGATCTCGTCCGGCTGGAGGTTGTAGAGCAACTTCACCATCTGCACGGAGTCCGCGAGATCGCCGTAGTGGAGGAAGAGCTTCACTCCGTTGATGTGCGGGTCGCGGTAAAGATGATCGATCCGGCTGGTGTTGAAGGTCGAGGCACGGCGGATGACGCCGTGAACTTCGTAGCCTTTGGCGAGGAGCAATTCAGCAAGATAGGAACCGTCTTGGCCGGTGATGCCGGTGATGAGAGCCTTTTTCATTCGGGGTGGACGAGCTAGGGGAAGATTCCGAGCGCAGGCAAGCACGCGAATTTGCCGGGGCCCACGCTCCGGATGCCGGCCGCACCCTAATCGCGCGCCAGCCGGTGTTCCACGACGTAGCGCAGCAGGTCCGCCGTGGTGCGCAGTCCGAGCTTTTCCATGATCCGCACGCGATAGGTGCCGACGGAAGTCACGCTGATCGCCAAGTCCGCGGCGACTTCCTTGTTCGATCGCCCACGCCCAAGTCCGATCAGCACCTCCATCTCGCGTTGCGACAAATCCGACAAGGCGCCTCGCCGCTTGCCGGCCCGCTTGACCAGCAAACTCGCCAGCGCCGCACTGCGATAGCCGCGCCCAGCCAGAGTCTCCGCCACCGCCTCGCCGATCGTCGCCCGGTCGGCCGTCTTGCAGAGGTAGCCGTCCGCTCCAGCGTCCAAGGCAGCCACGCCCATCTTTTCCTCGGGAAACATGGAGAACACCAGGATCGGCATCGTCGGCCGCGCGGCCCGCACGCGACGCAAGGTCTCCAGCTCCGATCCGCCCGGCAAGCCAAGGTCGAGCACGACCAGATGCCAAGGCTCGCGCTCGACCGCCGCGACCGCCGCGGTGGCGGTCCCGACGCACTCGAACCGCGCCCCCGCCACCCGCCGACGTATCGCCGCAGGCAAGGCGTCGCGCACCAACACGTGGTCGTCCGCCAACAAAATTCGAGAGACAGGATCTTCCGCCATCGACTCACCCATCGTCCGGCGCGACACTACACGCATCAATGCAATTTTGATGACTGTGAGCGTCACAACCCAATCCACTTGCCTCGTTCGTCGTCCCAGCGCGCAGCTCTTGCGCCGTCTAGGCTTGGCGGCCCTCGCGCTGACTTGGTCCGGTTCCGTGTGGGCCGATCAGCCTACGCCGCGCGAGCCCACTCGCATCGATGCCCTCATGCAACAAGCGCGCGCTCTCGACGCCAACGAGCCCGCCCGCGCCATCCCCCTTGCTCGCGAAGCCCTCGCCCTCGCGCAAAAAAGCCCGCTGCGCGTCGACGAGATTCGAGCCCGCACCCAGCTCAGCGAGACACTCCGTCGCAACAGCAACTACGCCGAAGCCCGCCAGATCACCGACGCCGGCCTCGCCCTGCCCCTCGGCCCCACACCTGCCGAGCGCCTTGCCCGCGCCGGGCTCGTCTACGAATCGGGCCAGATCCACTGGAACCGCGGCGACTATCCCGCCGCCGAAGCCTGCTACCTCGAGGCGCAGCGCACCGCGGAAGAACTCAAGGACACAACTCTACTAGTCCGTTTGCTCAACAGCCGAGGCATCGTCGCGCGTCAACAAAAGCTCTTCGACCAATCCGAACAACTCTACCGATCCGCGCTGGCCCTCGCCGAGCAAAACGACCTCGACGTTCTCCGGCTCCAAATCCGCAACAATCTCGCGATTCTCCTCTACGACCAGCACCGCTTCGACGACGCGCGACCGCTCCTGCTCGAAAATCTCCGGATCCATACCGCCGCGAACAACCGCCGCAGCACGGCCGACACGTTCCTCAATCTCGGCGCGCTGGAGAGCCTCGCCGGCAACCACGCCGCCGCACTCGACTATAAGCAGAAATCGCTCGCGCTCCGCCGCGAGCTCGGCGTGCCCCGCCATATCGCCACCGCGCACGTCGCCGTCGCCATCACGCTCACCAAACTCGATCGGGCCGACGATGCCCTCGCGCAACTCGGCATCGCCGCGCCCATCGCCGAGAAAGTCGGCAGCCACGAACTCCTGGGGCTCCTCTACAACACATTCAGCGATGCCCACGCCGCCCGCGGCGACTTCCGCGAGGCACTCGATTACCAGCGCAAGGCTCAGAGCGAAAATCAAACGGTCGCGAGCGAGAACACCGCGAAAACCATCGCCGAACTCCGCGAGCGCTTCGAGGCCGAGAAACGTCAGCGCCAGATCGTCGAACTCAAGGCCACGCAGCAGAAGCAGAACGCCGAACTCGCGGCAACGGAACAGGAGCTGAGCCGCACACGCGCCGAGCGCATCGGTTTGGCCGCGCTGCTACTCTTCGGTCTGATCGCCGCGATTGCGATCATCAGCCGCCAGCGCGCCATCACCCGCTCCGAGCGGCGCATCCTCGCCGAAACGCGCCGCGCACGAGACGCCGCCGAGGAGGCCACCGCCCTCAAATCCCGCCTGCTCGACCTCGCCTCGCACGATCTCAAGGCCCCGCTCGTCGGCGCGATGCTCACCGCCGAGACCATCGCCGACGAAAGCGCCGACCGTCCGGAGATTGCACAGCTCGCGCGCACGCTCCGCGCGGAAAATCATCGCCTCCTCGGATTGGTGCAGGATCTCCTCGATGGCTCCGCCGCCGAGTCCGGCCGCCTCACGCTCGCGCGCACGTCCGTCGATCTCGCCGCGCTCGTCCGCGAAGTCGCCGCCGCTTTCGCCGACCGCGCCGCGCAAAAACAACAGCGCATCGAGTGCACGGCCGACACCAGCGCCGCGCCGCTCATCGTCGACGGCGATGCCGCGCGCCTCCGCCAGGTGATCGAAAATCTCGTCAGCAACGCGCTCAAATTCTCGCCCGCCGGCACCACCACGCGACTCGCCGTGCGCGGTGTCGACGGCCCTCGCGTGCGTCTCGAAGTGCGCGACGAAGGCCCCGGCCTCACGGCGGAGGACCGCGCCGGACTCTTCCAGCGTTTCCGCCGCCTCAGCGCCGCGCCCACTGGCGGCGAATCGTCCACGGGCCTCGGCCTCGCGCTCGCCCACGCTTTGGTCGTCGCCCACGGCGGCCGCCTCGACGTCGAATCGGAGCCCGGAAAGGGCGCGACGTTCTACGCGGAATTTCCGGCATCAGAGTAGCGGGAGTTTCCGCCTCCCGCGTTTGACCCACGCGCAGAATCGGGAGCTGGAAGCTCCCGCCCCCTTGAAAAACAAGAACCCCGGCCACGCGAACGTGAGCCGGGGTCGAATCGGGAGTGATCGAAAATCAGTTTTGCATCGCCACCGCGCGACGACGCTGACGAACCACCGCGACGGCCCCAAGCGCGAGAGCGCCAAAAATCGCAGCATAGGTGGAGGGCTCAGGCACGGCGGAAACCGCCGACACAGAAAACTGGAACGGCGTGGCCGTTGCAGAAAAGGTCGGCAGCACTCCCGCCGTGGTAATGGAGCCGGTGTAGCCGGAGTTGCCGATGGTCCATCCGGCGCTGCTGGTTTCGGCGGTTGAGGAGGTGTAAGTCGGATGGAAAATCACGCCATTGGTGCTCGATGCGGCGACCCACCAGTAGGTCGTGTTCGCACTCAATACCGTCGAGCCGGCGGAGGTGTAGGAGAACGTGCCGTTACTCGGCGCCGTCGAACCGGAAAGCGTTTCGATCAACGTCCCCGGCTGCGCGCCCGCACTGGAGTAAAGCTTGAGAGAGAATGTCGTGTTGTTGAAATTCATCGTGTCGAAGTTCACGGTGATGCTACTCAGCGTGCTTTCGGCGGCCCCGGTGGTGAATGTCTCAGCGGCGTAGATGTAGGTGAAATTTCCCGGAGAGCCGGAAACATAAACGCTACCGGAACCCGTCTTGGTCTCGGCCAGATTCGACAGGAGGACTTGGGCCCGAGCATCACTCGCAGTGCACGCCCAGAGAATCAGGCCACAGAGCAAGAGTGCCGCTTGGTGGCTCACGCGGGTAAGGCCGGTGCGGGACGCGGTGCGATCAGAGAGATGGATGGACATGTATTTGTGTGTGCTGCGTTGAGATGTGGGTGACCGAAACGGGGAGCCTAACAGCTCCGCACCGACCCGTCCTGTCGTTTACCGACTACAAGCCGGAGTCGCCGGCCACCGAAACGAATCAGTGCCGCCCGGCGAAGGGGCGGCGTCTTCGCGAAATTCGCCACGACACTGCAGGAGCGCAGTCGGCCAACGCCCCAAAACAAAACCCCGGCCGCGCGCGGCGAGCCGGGGTGATGCGAAAGGAGGGCGAGAATCAGTTTAGCACCGCCACCGCGCGACGCCGCTGGCGGATCACCGCGACCGCACCGAGCGCCATCGCGCCAAAGATCGCCGCGTAGGTCGAGGGCTCGGGCACGGCGGAAACGCCCATCGGCGTGACGTAGCCGTTCGCGTCAATTTGCGCGGCGCCACCCATCGAGTAGCCCGAAAACACGATGTGGCTCAGCTCGGTCGAAGTCAGCGCCGAGGCGCTGGTGCCGAAGCGAATCACGTCCGAACCTGCCTGGTAATTGGCGACCGTGAAACCTTCGACGTAAAAGTTCGAAAATCCGCTTCCCACATTGAGGGTCGAATTTCCTCCACCGAAATCAAACGTCGTCACCGCCGAAACGATGAAAGCGTTGTTGGCGACGCTCAGAGTGTTGCCGGCGAGAGCGAAGTTATACGCCCCGTTCGCAGAGATGTAGAACACGTCCAACGATACATTCTGCGTGAAGGTGAGCGTGCCCCCCGTGTTGGAGCCGAACGTCGCGGCGTTGCCGGAGAAAGTGTCGGTGTAGGGACCATGCTCGTTCGGGGACCAATTCGCGCTCGTGCTCCAGTTGCCGGAGCCGCCGCCCCAGAAAAGGCTGGCCGGGCCGGCGTGAGCGGACGCTGCGATCGTCAAAGCCGCCAGCCAACCGGCTGCGGCGCGAATCAAGGTTTGTTTGGACAGGTGCATGGAGTGTGTTCGCGAGCCGGCCGCGAACCATGAGGGAAGCGGGACTCACTCAGCACTCAGCCTATCAGAGCGCCGTGAAGTCAGCCTGTCGTTTTTCGACGACAGGATAAATGCGACCTGATCGTCGGCTCAACCGAGCGCGCCGAGCAGGCGCTGCACCTCGGCTTGCTTGGCCTTGAGGTCGGCGAGTTGCTTGCGCGCGCCTTCGAGGACGGCGGGCGGAGCTTTCGAGACGAAGGCTTCGTTGCTCAGGCGCGCTTCGGTGCCGGCGATGTGCTTCGCGAGCGTCTCGTTCTCCTTCGTGAGGCGCGCCTTCTCGGCGGCGGTGTCGCCGGTGGCGAGCTTGCGAATGAGATTCCACGTGCCGTAGGGCGTGACGCTGGCGGGCGCGTTGGGCGAGAGCTTGCCGCGCGTGACCGTGGCGGCGCCGAGCATGCGCTTGAGCTTGGCCATGTTCGTCTCGAGCACGGCCCACTGCGCGTCGGCAGCTTCGACGACGAACTCGGAATCCTTCTTCGCCGCCTCGCCGTTCTCAGCCTTGAAGGCGCGGAGTTGCGAGGTGACTTCCTTCAACCGGCCGACTTCGGCGGCGGCGGCCGAATCGATGCGCAAGCCACGCGTCGCGAGTTCGGACTCAAGCGCCGCGCCGGTCTCGATGCGCACGTCGCGCATGAGGAACTGCGCATCGGTGCCGTAGCCGAGCAAGTGCCAGAGTTCCTCGGTGATGAACGGCGTGAACGGATGCAGCAGCAGCAGCGTCTGGCGCAGCACGAGATCCTGAATCGCGAGGCAGTTGGCCTTCGTCGACGCGTCCTGGAGTTTGGCTTTCGAGACCTCGACATACCAGTCGCAGAAGTCGTTCCAGAAAAATCCGTAGAGCGTCTGCACGGCGTTGCTGAACTCGAAGTTCGCGAACGCGGCCTCGACGGCGCGGGTCGTGGCGAGCAGGCGCTCGAGGATGGCGTGGTCGTCGGCGTCGAACTTCGCGGGCTCGAGCCGCGCGAGCACGGCGGCGAGCGAGGAGTTGTCGGCGCTGTCGCCGCTCATCTGGCGGAAGCGGCAGGCGTTCCAGAGTTTGTTGCAGAAATTCTTGCCGCTCTCGATGCGGTCTTCCTGGAAGCGGATGTCCTGGCCTTGCGGCGCGATGGAGATGATGCCGAAGCGCAGGCCGTCGGCGCCGTAGCTGGCGATGAGATCGAGCGGATCGGGCGAGTTGCCGAGCGACTTCGACATCTTGCGCCCCTGCTGGTCGCGGATGATGCCGGTGAAGTAGACGTCGCGGAAAGGAATCCGGCGACGCAGCTCCGCTGCGTCGAGCTGAGAGCTGAGAGCTGAGGGCTGAGAGCCGGAAGTGCCGCTGCCCTGCTCTGAACTCTTGGCTCTGAGCTCTGAGCTACCCGTGTATTCCAGTCCCGCCATGATCATGCGCGCGACCCAGAAGAAAATGATGTCCGGGCCGGTCACGAGCGTGCTGGTCGGATAGAAATAATCGTAGCCGCGCTCCTGCATCTTCGCGGCGTCGGGCCAGCCGAGCGTGGCGAACGGCCAGAGCCAAGACGACGCCCACGTGTCGAGCACGTCGTCTTCCTGCACCCAGTTTTCCGGATCGGCGGGTCCGGCGAGCGAGACGTGGACTTTCGTCGCGTCGCGCAGGTCGGCTTCGGTGAGCTTCTCCTTGTCGAGTCCTTTGCGATACCAGACGGGAATGCGGTGCCCCCACCAGAGCTGACGGCTGATGCACCAATCCTGGATGTTCTCGAGCCAGTGCAGGTAAACTTTCGACCAGCGCTCCGGGTGGAACTTGATGTGGCCGTCGCGCACGGCGGCCTTCGCCTCCTCGACGCGCGGATACTTGAGCCACCATTGCCACGTCAGGCGCGGCTCGATCGGCACGTCAGCGCGCTCGGAGAAGCCGACGTTGTTCTCGTAGGGCTCCTCCTTCACCAGCGCGCCGCGCTCCTTGAGAAGTTCGGCGGCCTTCTTGCGACCGGCGAAGCGATCCATGCCGGCGAGTTCGGGGCCAGCGAGCTCGTTGAGCGTGCCATCGGCGTTGAGCACGTCGATCGGCGGGAGCTTGTGCCGCTGGCCGATCTCGAAATCGACCTTATCGTGTGCGGGCGTGATCTTGAGCGCGCCGGAGCCGAATTCCTTGTCCACGGCGCTGTCGGCGATGATCGGGATCTCCGCGGTGGGGCCAAGCGGGCGGCGCACCTTCTTGCCGATCCAGCCGGCGTAGCGCGGGTCGTCGGGATGCACCGCGATCGCGACGTCGCCGGGAATCGTCTCGGGGCGCGTCGTCTTGACGGTGATGAACTCGCCGGGCGCGTCCACGCGCTCGTAGCGAACTTGATAGAGGAAACCCTTCGCGGGTTTCATGATCACTTCCTCGTCGGAGAGCGCCGTGAGCGAGACCGGGCACCAGTTCACCATGCGCTTGCCGCGGTAAATGTGGCCCTTGGCGAAGAGATCGACGAACACGTTGAGCACCGCCTGCGAGTAGTGCGGGTCCATCGTGAACTGCGTGCGGCTCCAGTCGCACGACGCGCCGAGCGCCTGCAATTGCTGGAGGATGATGCCGCCCTTCTCCTCGCGCCACGACCAGACCTTCTCGAGGAACTTCTCGCGGCCGAGGTCGCGGCGGTGGAGTTTCTGTTTGCGCAGCTCGCGCTCGACGACGGTCTGCGTCGCGATGCCGGCGTGGTCGGTGCCCGGGAGCCACATGGCCTCCTTGCCCTCGAGGCGGGCGCGGCGGATGAGGATGTCTTGGATCGTGTTGTTGAGCACGTGGCCCATCGTGAGCACGCCCGTGACGTTCGGCGGCGGGATGACGATCGTGTAGGGATCCTTGCCGGGCGTGACGCGACCCGCGAAGGCATCGGCGGCCTGCCAGGCGGCATACCACTTCTTCTCAACGTCGCGCGGTTCGTAGCTCTTGGTAATCGAGGCCATGGGAGAAATTTAGCCGGCCAGTGAAAGCCGCCGCCCCGACCCTGACAAGCCCTGTTCCTGTTCCGCGCCGGCGAAGCCGGGAGGCGATTCAGTTCAACTCTTCCAACTCGAACACCAACTGGTTGCGCGCGCTGACGGGCAGAGGCACGAACCGAGCCTGCGCCAGCGCCTCGCCGCATTCGTCGCTGAGCAGGAACCGGAGGAACGTCAGCAACCGCGGCGCCGCCTCGCGACGGAACGCGATGTAGAGGGGCAGCCGCCACGGGTAACTGCCATCGTGCAACGCCTCGGCCGTCGGCAAGTGCGCCGGGTCCCGCACGCTCGGAGCGAGCGCGATGGCGCGCAATCCCGAGCCGGCCGATGGCACCACGGGCACCAGGCCGATGGCGTTTTCGCTCGAGCGGACACGCTCGAGCACGCGTTCAAGCGAAGCGTAACTCGCGAGCGTCTTCATCTCGGCGCCGTTGAGCGCGAAACGGCGAAAGAGGGGCACGGTCAGCGCCGAGCCGGGAGCAACGGCGTTCACGGCGATCGTGCGCGTGCGCCAGTCGCCCGTCAGGCCGAGTTCGCCCCACAGGCTGACGCTTTGCGCACCGGTCGCCGCGAAAATGCCCTGCGCCTGCGCCAGGGTGAGTTGCGTGAGCGGCGCGGCTTCGTGAACCACGATGACGGCCGGCTGGTAACCGAGCACGCGAACCACAAAGGGATCGCCGGGGGGATTTTCATCCGGCGGCAACGCAAACACGACCACGTCCGCGTCGCCGGCGCGCAAACGGTCCAGCCCCGGCCGTGTGCCGTCGAGACCGGCGGCGATATGAACGTCGTTTTCGCGGCCGAACTTCTCCAACGCGGACGTCAACGCGCCGCCGAGCAAATCCGAACCGGCGAGTCTGATTTCTGCGCCGCGCGTCACCAGCGCCAGCAGGCAGGCCCCGAGCAGCATGATCGCGGAACGGATCGACTTCATGGTCAGCGGTTCTTCGGGCGATCGGGTTCGGAAAACTGGAGTTTCTCCGTCGCGCGGCCGCGCGAGTCGGCCGGCGCGTCAGCCTTCCCCTCGCCTTCCGAGTAATAGGAATAGTTGGCCGTGTAGTAGCCGTAATCCTCGCCCGTGCCGGTGGGCACCTGGTTGAGCACGACGCCGATCACGCGCGCTTTCACGCCGTCGACGATCTGTTTCGCACGCAAGACCATGCTCGCCGGATTGCGCCGGTGCTGGATGAGCAGCACGGTCCCGTCAGTAACGCTGGCGAGCACGGAAGCGTCGCTGACGCCGATGATGGGCGGCGAATCGAAGAGGATCTTGTCGTAGCGACCCTTGAACTCGGCGATGAGCTCGCGGAGTTTGTTGGCGTAGAGCAGGCTCAGCGTCACGCCACCGCTCGCGCCGGCTGAAATCAAATCGAGGCCCGCGGCCTGCGGTTTCAGGCACTCCGTCCACGTGGCTTTGTCGAGCAGGACGTCGGTGAGGCCGGGCTCGCGGCTGACGTTGGCGAGTCGATGCTGGGTGGGGCGGCGCACGTCGGAATCGACGAGGAGAACCTTCTCGCCCGCGAGCGCCATGGTCAGGGCGAGCTGGCGCAGCGAGGTGGATTTGCCCTCGCCGGGGCCGGCGGAGAAAATGCTGAGCGCGGTGGGTTGGCCGGCCTTCAGCGCGAGGTTCAGGTTCGTCTGCAGCACGCGGAACGGCTCCCCTTCGGGCGAGCCGGGTTCGTGCCGGGCGTCGGGCGCGGTTTGAAACGGAATCACGCCCAGGACGGGAAGCCCGAGCTTCGATTCGACGTCGGCGACGTTGCGGAAGCTGGTGTCGAAGAACTCCACGAGCACGGCGGCACCGACGCCGAGGATCAATCCGCACACCGTGGCGAAGAGGAGATTGATCGCCCAATTCGGTTTGGAAGCGAAGCGCGCGGGCTCGGCGGTGTTGAGGATCTCGATCGTCTTTTTCGGGACCTGGAAGTCGATCTCACGCTGGCGGAGCGTGAGCTTGAGCGTGGTGAGGAGGCGTTGCTCGTCCTCGAGTCTCGTCGCGGCCTCCTCGAAGGGGCGCATGCGCTCGCGGGCGGAGAGGATCTGGTCGACTTTGGCCTGGGCGAGCTGGCGCTCCAATTCGATCACGCGCGCCTCGGATTCCTTGAAGGCCATCTCGAGCGAGCTTTCGTAGCCGCGGAGCTGGTTGTCGAGTTGCTCCTGGATTTTCGCGCGGGCATCCACGGCGGAAATCAAATCCGGGTGCGCCTCGCCGAGGCGGCCCTTCAGGCGCGTGAGGTTCTGGTCGGCGACGAGGAAGGCCTGGAGGAGGTTCTGGATGTTGGGATCGGAAATGAGCTCGGAGTTGACGAGGTTGCGGCGGTCGGCGGTCGGGATGGTGCGGAAGCGCTCCCAACGCGTCTTGCGTCCGATGGCATCGACGCGGAGGGCGATGAGCGAGTTCTGCATCTGGCGCAGGCGCTCGATCTCCATGTCGGAGTAGCGCTGGTTCAGATCGACGCCGGAGATGCCGAGGTCCTTGCGCAGTTTCTCCACGCGATCGCGCTGGGTGACGACGACGGTCTCCTGTTTCTCGAGTTCACCGCGGAGCTTGGCGAGGCCCTCGCGCTGCTCGGAGGTGGCAAGGTCGACGCGGTCGGCGGCGTAGACGCGGGCGATCTCGTTCGCGATGGCGGCGGCGAGTTGCGGCTCGCGGGCCTGGACGTTCAGCTCGATCAGCGAGGTCGCGCGGCGCGACTCGGGCGTGAACATTTTTTTCGTGAGGAACTGATACGTGATCGCGGACGGCCACGCGGCGCCGTCGCCGAACTGGCGGCCGAACACGTCGTTCAGTTTCAGGTTCTCGATGACGCGATAGAGGATCTTTTCCGACTGCAGGATCTCGAATTGGTCCTGGATGAAATAGGGATCGTAGTAGGACGAGTTCTGGTTCTGGAAGAGCTTCACTTCGCTCTCGGGCTTCTCGACGCGGATCTTGGCGGTGGCGAGATACCACTTCGGCAGGAGCGCGGTGACGCCGGCCGTGGTCACGAGCACCAAGCCGAACACCAGCAGCACCAAGGTCAGCCGCAGGCGGAGCAAGCCGACGAAATCAGTCAGTGTCGCGGATCCGTGGCCGGAAGCGGAGGACGATGCCATTGCGGCGGGGTAAGCCCGTCAGAACGAGAAGCGAGCCGAAACGCCGTAGCGCGTGCGGTCCTGGTCGCGGATCGGGTCGTCCGAAGCGATCTTGTCGGCATCGAGGGTGGCGCTGATCGTCCAGTTCTTCGTGGGCAACCAGGAGAGCGCGAGACCCACGCGGGTGGTGGTCTCGTCCACGTCGGCCACGCCGGTGCGGCCTTGGAGTTGCGACGGTTCCCAAGTCAGCGAACCCGAAGCGGTGACCAACGGCGACAGCCGGTGCTGCACGTTCACGAAGAAGCGGCTCACCTTGGTGTCGGTGAAGCGAACCACGTCGGAGGCCTCTTCGAGCGTGTAAACGTAGCCGCCGGAGACGAAGGAATTCTGGCCATACGTGTAGCGCGTGCTGAGCTCGGCGTAGGGCCCGGTGGTCGAGGCGGCGCCTTCGCGCATGCGGTCTTCGACGCCGCCGCGGAACGTGAGCGTGACCGCCTCGCTGGGATTGTAGTCGACGCCGCCGAGAACGAAGTGCGAGCGCTTGTCCTTCGTGGCGGAGCCGGCGTCGTAGGCGACGTTCTGGTAACGGTATTCGGCCGCGAGCTTCGTCACGGGCAACGCGGCGAAATTCACCTCCAAGCCCGCCAGCTGCTCCATGCGATCGAGCTGCGCGGCGAGCGTGCCGAGGTCGTAGGCGTAGTTGATGTTGCGATACTTGATCACCACTCCGGTCTTCGGGTTCGCCGCCGTGGTGAAGCGCGCGTTGAACTGGTTCATCTTGAACGACTGATCGGTGTTCAAGGTGAGGCCGGCCAGGAGCGACTGCGGGTTCTTCGAGATCTGGTAGCTGTCGCTGACGTCGATGTTGGTCGACGAGCTGAACGCGTGGGCCACGCGGGCGTTGAGCGCGTGGCTGGTGAGGTTCTTCTTGCCGGGCCGGTCGACGAAGTGGTCGAGGTTGAGATTGTAGCTCGCGGAAACGAAAGTCTGGTCGTCGACCGACGCGTTGTAAGCCACCGATGGGCTCACCGAATAAACCAAGCTGTCGATCTCACCCGTCGCGGCGCCGAAAATGTTCGAGTCCTGATACACCGAAGCGCCCATCTGGAACGACAGCGCCTTGCCCTGTTCCTGCTCGGGAATCGGGGCATAGACGGCAAAGCTCAGGGCGGGAAAAAGCACAGCCAACGCGGCCAGGCGAAGCGGAGTGTTCATGGTCAACATCGGTGAAAAACCGATGCGCCAGCAAGCCGCCCGCCGGAGCCAGACGCAAATCAATTTCCCCTTAGCCGAATGGCGGACGGGTCGATCAAAAGCACCATGTTTTCGGTCAGCCGTTGCGGCGGTCCGGAGAGCGGAAAATTCGCCGGCATGCGCCGCGTCACCAAGCCGGCATAGACCGGCCCCCAACCACCCGTATCGGACAAGGTGCGGATCGCGTCCTCGCGCCGGGCCGCCAGCTCCGTGAAGAACGGCCGGTCGAGCGTCGCCGGCGTGAGCAGCAAGGCGCCGATCGGCTGTTGCACCGTGATTTCGTAGAAATCGCGCAAGCGCTCCGGCTTCGCCCAGACGCGCTGCTGGCCATACCACGCCGTGCCCGCCGGCACGTCGGCGGCGATCGCCACGCCCGGCATGAACCGCGACTGCGCATCGCGCTTCAGCTCGATGAAGAGATTCGGGTAATACGGCGGGTAATAGAAATGGATTTTCCGCGGCTCCAGGCAGTCGCGCACGAGCGGCAGCGCCTGCAACGCCAGCAATCCGGCCGCGACCCAACGCCACCGCGGTGCCAGCGCCCCCTGGCTGCCCACCAATACCGAGAAAAAGCCCGCGCCGAACACGATCAACAGCGGCGCCAGATAATAGGCCGGCAGCCGCGGGCTTTCCCCCGCGCTGAAGAACGGCTGGCCCGCCAGCAGGACCAGCAACGTCGCCGCGAAGCACCACCGCACCCGATTCGCGGGCGCATGCCGGAACTGATACGCCAGCCCCGCCACGAAAAACGCGGTGAACAGCAACCCGCCGCCCGACCAGATGCGCTCCTTCAGGTTGCGCTCCATGCCGGTGAGGCCCTTGTTGCCGAGTTTCTTCAGGTCGAGGCCGATGTATTCCACCGTCGCCGTCGTGCGCGCCGCGCTGGGCAAAGCCGTGTTGTCGTCCGCCTTCAACGCGAGGTTCTGCCACGCCAGCCCGAGCGGGTGGCCAACCACCACGACGTTGCGGACCAACCAAGGCGCAACCAGCAACACGAACGTCGCCGCGAAAACCCCGAGCGCCGGCCAGCGCGCCGCGCCGCGCAGGCGCCAAGCCAGGTAGGCCACGAGCGGCAACGCCACCAGTCCCGCCGAATACTCCGCGAGAAACAGCAACGCCGCTCCCGCACCCATCGCCGCCATCCGCCCCGCCAGCGCGCGATTCCAAGCGGGCGTCTCCGCCCAGCCGTCTTCGCCGCCTGCGAGCACCAGGAAAATCGCCAGCGCCAGCACCATCATCAACGGCATCCCGCTGACTACCACCGTTTGTTGCCACAGCGTCACGGACACCGCCGCGCCCAGCGTCGCGAGCCACGCGACTGGCGCGTCGAACAACTGCCGCGCGAGTCGCCACACCAGCGCCATGCCGAGCCAGAACAGCGCGAGATTCACCGCCAGCACCACGTAGTCCGGCGCCCAGCCGTTCGGCGGTTCCGGCACGTGCGACCAAATGCTCGCTGGCGCGATCTTGAAGGCCGCCGCGAGGACCAGCGGATAGAGCGGCGCATGCGCGAGCTCAGGATAAAGCTGCGTCTCGCTCAACGGCACGCCGCGCGCCTTCATCACCGCGTAAGTTTGCGGGTAATTCACGCGCGTCGTGAACCCCTGCCCTTGCGCGATCTGCCGGCCCAGCTCGGCCTGCTGCAGCGTCCACTCGTTCGGCACGCCGTGAAACTGCTTCCACGAAAACACCGCGGTCAGCAGCAGCGCGCCGACCGCCAGCGCCACGCCGCGCAACCACCGCGCGCCGGCTCCCTGCTCCAGCCAATGGATGAACTCCTGCGTCGACTTCATCGCGCCGCGCTCAGCGGTCCACCACGTCGAGTTCCGGCCATTGCGCGATCTTGCGATGCAGCGTGCGGCGGCTGATGCCCATCATTTCGGCGGCCTTGGTGCGGTTGCCGCGCGCCTTGATCAGCGCCTCGCGCAGCAAGCGCTTCTCGTTCTCCTCGACCGAAAGCGGATTCGTCGGCGGATGAGCCGCGAGCGCCGGCGGCATCGTGGGATCGCCACGGTATTTCGGCTCCAACTCGAACTCGCTCAACGTCCCGCCGCGCTGGAGCACGACGATGTTCTCGGCAAAGTTGCGCAGCTCGCGGATGTTGCCCGGCCAGCCGTAGCGCTGGAGATGCTGCATCGCGCCGGGCTCGATCGTGATCGGCTCATAGCCGTTTTCCTTGGCGTAGAGCTTCACGAAATGCTCGAGCAACACCGGGATGTCGTCGGACCGCTCGCGCAGCGCCGGCGTGGTGATGCGCACGACGTTGAGGCGGAAAAAGAGGTCTTCGCGGAACTTCCCGTCCTTCACCATCTGTTCGAGGTTGCGGTTGGTCGCGGCCACGAGCCGCACGTCGACCGTCATCGTCTTCGTGCTGCCGATGCGCTCGAAGCTCTTCGTTTCGAGAAACCGCAACAGCTTCACCTGGATCTCGGGACCGATCTCGCCGATCTCATCGAGGAAAACCGTGCCTCCGTCCGCCGCCTCGAAACGCCCGATGCGCCGGTCGGTGGCGCCGGTGAAGGCCCCTTTCTCGTGACCGAACAATTCGCTCTCGAGCAACGTCGCCGGCAACGCCGCGCAATGCACCGGCACGAACGCCGCGCGCGCGCGCGGGCTCGCTTGGTGGATCGCTTGCGCGATCAGTTCCTTGCCCGTGCCGGTCTCGCCTTCGATCAGGATCGTGGCGCGCGAGGGCGCGACGAGCTTCACGCGCTCGATCACCTGCGCGAGCCGGGCCGAGTGCCCGACGATGCCCTCCATCGAGAACTTCTCGTCCAGCCGCTCGTGCAGCTGCTTCACCTCGACCTCGAGCGTCCGCGTCTTGAGCGCACGCTGGATGAGGATTTCGAGCCGCTCGATGTTCACCGGCTTGGTCAGGAAATCCACCGCGCCGCGCTTCATCGCCTCGACCGCCGAATCGATGCTGCCGTAGGCGGTCATCATGATCACGGCCGGCTTGTTCGCGAGCGTCAGGGCCTTGTCGATGACCTTCAGGCCGCTTTTGCCGGGCATGCGGAGATCGGTGACGATCACGTCGAACTCCTGCGCATCCATCAGGTTGAAGCCCTCGTCCGCGCTGGCCGCGACCGACACATCGTAGTTGTCCTGCAACGCCTGTTGCAGCCCCTCTCGGGTGTGCTTCTCGTCGTCGACGATCAATACACTCGGCACCATGCCGCGATGAAGCCCCCCGCTCCCGACCCGGTCAACGGCAATCGAGACGCGATGGCACACCTCCACGCTGGCCAATCGGCCAAGGCCACGCCAAAACCTCGGCATGCCCCACGCCGCCGACCCACGCATCGACGCCTACCTCGCCAAAGCCGCGCCCTTCGCGCGCCCCATCCTCGCCCACGTCCGTGCCCTCGTGCACCGCGCCGTGCCCGACGCCGCGGAGACCATCAAGTGGGGCATGCCTTTCTTCACCGTCGACGGCACGCCACTCTGCAATCTCGCCGCTTTCAAGGCCCACGCCGCGTTCGGTTTCTGGCGTCGCGACATCACGGATGAGTTTGAGAAATTGCACGCCAACGGCACCGCCATGGGCGCCGCCGGCCGCATCACGAACCTCGCCGATCTGCCGCCCGACAAAGTCGTCATCGCCTTCCTCAAAAAAGCTGCCGAGCGCACGCGCACCGGCCTGCCGCCGCGCCCGAAACGCCAGGTCGCCCCGCGCCGCACGCTGCGCGTGCCCGCCGATCTCGCTGCCGCATTGAAGAAAAACAAAGCCGCCGCGACGTGCTGGGAAAATTTCAGTTACAGTCACCGCAAGGAATACCTCGAGTGGATCACCGAGGCGAAACGCCCCGAGACGCGCGCCAAGCGTATCGCTACCGCGCTCGCCTGGCTGGCCGAAGGCAAGGCGCGTAACTGGAAATACGCGCACTGCTGAAGCCACACCGCCCGGTCGACGCCGCGACGGCTCCGGCAAATTCCCGTGCGGCACCGCGGGATTTCCCCGCAATCCAGCCCTCCCCTTTCCCGTGACGGAACGACCCCGGTCGGCCGGCGTCCCACGCGCCATGACCCGACTGCACCCGTGCCTTCTCCGCTGGCTTGCCTTGGCCGCCACCGCAATTCTGGTCCTGTTGGCCGCCGGTTGCGCCTCCATGCCCATGAACAGCCCCAGCGCACTCCCGAACGCACAACACGGCACCACCGCGGCGCCCTGAGCGCGGTTGCGCTTCGGCCGATTTGGGCGGAAAGTCCCCGCATGGCTCCCCCGCGCGCGCTCCCCGTCCTGCTTCTCGCCAGCGTCGTGTGGCTGGCGTCGTGCTCGACTCCGCCCCCGCCGCGAGTCGTCAGTCGCGTGGCCCCCCGCGTCAACACCGCGCTGCTCATCACCTCCGACGATGGACAGCTCACCGCTGAACAGCTCGAAGCCAAACGCGGCGAGATCGTCCGCTACCTCACCGAGCGCGGCCTGCTCTTGCCGGGCGATGTGCTCTTAAGCGATGCGGCGGCCGCCGACCGCATCATCCGCGTCTCCGTCGCGCCCAGCGGCGGATTCAAGGTCACCGTCTTCAATCCCGGCAACGTCGGCACCGCCTACTCGGCACCGGCGCGCGACTCCGCCGCCTACTCCACCGCGCCACTCTCGACGCGCTACGACCCGTTCTTCGATTTCGGCTACTCCTACAGTCCCTGGCCCGAGTTCGGCTACTATCCCTACCGACCGCGCAACGACCTGCGGCCCCACTACCCGCCCGATTATCTGAAACCCGTCGAACCGCGCCGGCCTCCGCCACCGCCGGTGGTCGTCACGCCCGTTCCTCCCCCGCCGATTCGCCCGCACCGGCCGCACGATCGCGATCACCGGCCCGGCGAGCCCGTGCCGCCGCGGCGTCCCGACGCGCATGACCGCAACCACGACGGTGTGCCCGATACGCGCGACCGCGGCGATCACCCGCGTCCGCATTCGCCGCCCCCGCCGTCATCGCCACCACGTCCCGAAACTCACGTCCCCGTTCCTCCGCCACCGCCGCGCCCGGCGCCGACACCTCCGCCCGCGCCCGAACGCAATCGCGACAAGGACGATCCGCGGAACAACACGAGCGACCGCGAACGCTGAGCCCCCTCGCCGCACCGGCTCACGCCGGCACGCGCTGCTCCGTCACCCAGCGGTGGATGCCTTGCGCCGCCTTCCGCCCGTCTCGCACCGCGTGCACGACGAGGCTCGGACCGCGCACTGAGTCGCCGCCGGCAAACACGCCCGCGACGCTGGTCATCTGGTTACGATCGACCTTCAAGCCGTCCCAGTCGTCCACCTCGATCTGCGCGAACGCGCTGCCCTCGGGCCACGGCACCGGATCGAAACCGTAGGCGACGAGCACGATGTCCGCCGCGATCGCGAATTCCGAGTTCGGCACCGCACGCGGCTTGCGCCGGCCGGACGCGTCGGGCGCACCGAGCTCCATGCGCGTGCACCGCACCTCGATCACGTCGCCGTTCGCATTGCCGACGACTTCCGTCGGGTTGGTGAGAAACAGGAAACGCGCGCCCTCCTCCGTCGCGTTGGCGTATTCCTTGCGGCTGCCCGGCATGTTCGCGAGGTCGCGGCGATAGACGCACGTCACCTCGCTCGCGCCGCTGCGCAGCGCCGTCCGCAAACAATCCATCGCCGTGTCGCCGCCACCGAGCACGACCACGCGCTTGCCCGTCACGTCGACCTGCGCGCCTTCCGCGAGCGGCGAGTCGACGTTCTTCGGAATCAGGAACGGCAGCGCGTCAACGATGCCGTGCAAATTCGCGCCCGGGATATCGAGCGGCTTCGGCTTCTGCGCGCCGACGCCGAGGAAGATCGCGTCGAACTTCTCGCGCATTTCCTCCAGCGCAACGTCCCAACCGACGCGCACACCCAGCTTGAATTCCACGCCGCGCCGCACGAGCAGATCGACGCGGCGCTCGACCACATGCTTCTCGAGCTTGAACGCCGGGATGCCATTCACCAGCAAGCCGCCGGGAATCAACTGCGACTCGAAGACCGTGACGCCGTAGCCGAGCTTCGCGAGTTCGTCCGCGCACGCGAGTCCGCCCGGGCCGGAGCCGACCACCGCCACCCGCCGGCCGTTCGCGGGCGCCTGCAGGAGTTCGAAACCGCCGTGCCGGAACGCGTATTCGTTGATGAACCGCTCGACGGCGCCGATCGCCACCGCGTCCGTCTTCGAGGTGAGGATGCACGAACCCTCGCAGAGTTTCTCCTGCGGACACACGCGGGAGCAGATCTCCGGCATGTTGCTCGTGCTGCGCGACAGCGCGGCCGCCCCGAGAAAATCGCCCGCCGCCGTCAGCGCCAGCCATTCGGGGATGCGGTTGTTGAGCGGGCACGCCTGCACGCAGCCGGGCGTCGGACACTGGATGCAACGCGCCGCCTGCGCGCGCACGGTCGCCTCGTCGAACTCACGGTAGATCTCGTGAAAATCCGCCACACGTTCCTCCGCGGTCCGCTTCGGGGGCGAAGCGCGCCCGATGGTGGACCACGCATACTTGGACGTCTGGGGTTGGAGCTGCGGCGGCATCGTGGACTCCGGCATCGTGATTGTGCCCTGTCGTGGAAGATGTTGCGCCTCGCGGTTTGCGTAAGGCTGCGCACGTCTTGCGGCGCGGCCGTCACCCCCATCGACACAATCCACCGGCGCTTCACCGCGGACATCGCGCACGCCGCCCGGCGCCGGCGTGCGGATCAAAGGTGCCGCTTGCGAAACTGCGCGGGCGTGAGCCCGGTTTCCCGCGAAAAGATCGTCCGAAAAAACGCCGGCTGCGAAAACCCGCAACGATCGGCGACTGCGTCAACGGTCAGCCGTTCGTCGGTTAGCAACTCTTTCGCCTGCTCGATGCGTTTCAACTGCAGGTATTTTCCCGGCGAGACTCCATAGGTTTCGTCGAAGGCGCGATGGAACGTGCGGACGCTCATGCGGCAGATTTCCGCCATCTCGGGAATCGTCGGCGGCCGGGCCAGTTTCGCCGCGATGACCTTTTCGAGTGCCTCGAATTTCTCCCGATTGCGCGGCTGGAGCACCAACGTGGTCGCATAGGCGGATTGCTTCTCGCGGACGCTGTCCGCCAGCAGATGGCGCCCGAGCTCCCGGCAAAACGACCGGTCGCAATGCCGGCCCACGATGTGCAGCGCGAGATCGACCGCCGACAGCAACCCGCCCGCCGTCACAAACCCGGGCTGCTCGCACAGCAACGCGCGCGGATTCCACCGCACCTGCGGAAACCGCTTCGCCGCGAACTCCGCCCAACGCCAGTGCGTCGTCGCCTCGAGCCCGTCGAGGAGCCCGGCCCCCGCTGGCAGGAAACTCCCCAGACACGCCGCCGCGATCGTCAGCTCCCGCCGGTGCGCCCCGACGAGGAAGCGCGACTCGCCATCGTCGACCTCGAAGTCGCCCGAGAACCCCTCCATCGGCGGCACCAGCAGATAGCCCCGCGTAGGGAGCCGGCGCGCCACACGCGGCAACGTTAGCCCGTGCTTGAAACGATAGGGCCCCGCGCGATCCGCGACAAACTCCGGCGCAAAGACCGCGCGACCGGACAACCGATTCGCCACTTCAAAGACCATTTCCAAGAGCAGCGCGAAGCCGAGCGAACTCCGGCGGTGCAGATAAATCGAGAGGGGAACGGGTGATGGCATGTTAGGATCCGTGATTGGCAGTTTAATAACTTTGAACGCGATTCTGTCACGCGAAAGATCGAGCCCCATGAACGCCCTCTCCACCTCGATCCTCACCTTCACGCTGATCGGCGGTCCCACGGTCCTGCTCGACTACCACGGGCTGCGCCTGATCACCGATCCGACCTTCGACGCCTGCGGTTGCGCCTACACGCGCAACCACGTGACCCTGCGCAAGACCAGTTCGCCAGCCTGCACGCCGGCCGAACTCGGACGCATCGACGCCGTGCTGCTCAGCCACGACCAGCACGCCGACAATCTCGACGACGCTGGCCGCGCCCTGCTCGGCCGCGTGCCGCTCACCTTGACGACGCCGGTGGGCGCCGGCCGGCTCGGCGGCACGGCGCGCGGTTTGGCGCCTTGGGAGTCGGTGACGCTGACCGCGCCCGACGGGGCCGCCGTGCGGATCACCGCCACGCCGGCACGGCACGGTCCCGCCGGCATCGAGCGACTCGCCGGGGATGTGACGGGCTTCATGATCGAGGCGGAGGGCACGCCGGCCGTCTACGTGACCGGCGACACCGTCTACTACGAAGGCGTGGCGGAGATCGCGCGTCGGTTTTCCCCGGAGGTGATCCTTGCCTTCGCCGGCGCCGCGCGGCCGCGTGGTCCGATGGACCTGACGATGTCGGCCAACGACCTGCTCGACACCGCTCAAGCGTTTCCCCGCGCACTCATTCTCCCGGTGCATTCTGAAGGCTGGGAGCACTTCACCCTCCCGGCCGAAGCGGCGCGACAGGTGTTCGAAAATCTCGGCCAAGGTCCACGCATGGAACTGCTCACGCGCGGACGTCCATTCACTTACCCGAAGCCGCCCACGTCCGAAGCGCCTGCGTCAGAATAACGCTGCGCACCCGGCACCGCCGTCACTTCAGCATCCGCACGCGTCGGTGCTTTTGCGGGAATTGCAACGTCACGACCGTGCCGACGCCTTCCTTGCTCTCGATGCCGACGTGACCGCCGTGATCGCGCAGGATGCGCTGCACGATCATGAGGCCGAGACCGTGGCCGCTCGGTTTCGTCGTGTGGTAAGGCGAAAAAAGTTTCGCCATGTCCGCCGCCTTGATGCCGCTGCCGGTGTCCGCGAAGGCCACGAAAACCGAGTCGTCGTCCGTGCGCACGCGCACGCTCAGCCGCCCGCCGGGCGACATCGCCTCCATCGCGTTCTTCACGAGATTGAAGAACACCTGCTTCAACTGGTCGCGATCCGCCATGATCACCGGCGTGCTCGCGGGCAACTCCCCGTCGACGCGGATGCCGCGATCGGCGAGTTCGCGCGACTGGAAGCGCAGCACGTCCTCGATCACCTCCACGAGATTGACGTCCGAGAGATCCGGCGGACGCGGCCGGATGGCCTCGAGGAAGTTCTTGATGATGCCGTCGAGCCGCGCGACCTCGTCCGAGCACACCCGCACCGACTCGGCAAGCGCGTCGCCGTCCTTCGTGCCGCGGAGTTTCTTCAGCCGCCGCTCGATCAATTGCAGGTGGATAGTGAGCGAGTTGAGCGGATTGCCGAGCTCGTGCGCCACGCCGGCGGCGAGCAACAGGATCGACGAGACGCGCTCGTTCTCGATCAGCTCCTCGGTGGTCTTCTTCTCGCTCGTGATGTCGGTCAGGATGATCGCGTAGCGCATCCCACCGTTGGCGCCCTCGTGGAACGGCACGCGATAGAGCCGAACCACGCGTGGCTGCGGATAATTCAGTTCGAATTCGCGCGTGACGAGCGGCGAGCCGCTGCCCCCTGCGTCGTCCGCCTCTCCTCCGCCGAGCGAAGCGCGCAGTCCCGGCACCAACCGCCAAAGCGAGGCGCCCGTCGCGCCCTCCTTCAAGCCGATCAGCCGCATCGCCGCTTCGTTCGCGTAGTCGATTTCGCCATCGGCATCGATCACCAGCACGCCTTCCTGCAGCGTGTTGAACACCGACTCGAGCAGCGCGCGCTCACGCACGAGCCGCTGCACGAGATTCTGCAGGTTGGCCTGGTCGAGTTGATCGAGCCGGCCGAGAACCTTGTCGAGGGAGCTGTGCTTCTTGCCTGCCATGCGGACGCGTTCGCTAATCAGCACGCCCCGGCGCGGGGCGTCAAGGTAGGGCGCGGACTCCCGGCGGCGAAGGGACTCGCCGCCCTACCCTTTGTCCTCCACCGCCTCCTCGCCGAAGAAAGTCAGCTGCCCTTCCAGGTCGCGCGGCTGCGCGAAGAGCTTGCGGAGGAAGCTGTCGCGGTGCGCGACGCAGCGTCCGAGCTTCAGCACCGCCTCGCGATGCTCCTCCGTGCCGTAGCCCTTGTGCTGCGCGAAGCCGTAGGCGTCGTGCACCTTGTCGAGCTCGTCCATCATCCGATCGCGCGTCACCTTCGCGATGATCGACGCCATCGCGATGCACAGCGAACGCGCATCTCCGTTCACGAGCCCCTCGTGCGGATACGGGAAATGCCGCAGCGGCAGGCCGTCGACGAGCACCTTGCACGAGACTGTCGGCTGAAACGCCGCGCGCTCCGCTTCGCTCGCGAAAAGATCCGGCTCCGTCTTCCGCTCGAACGCCATCGGCGGATAAATCTGCTCGAGTGCGCGGCGCATCGCGAGCTTCGTGGCGCCGAGGATGTTCAGCGTCTCGATCTCCGCGACGCTCGCCACGCCGAACGTCGCGTGGATTTGCCCGGCGCGAGCCAGTTCGTCGAACTCCGTCCAAAGCTCCGCGCGTTCCTCCGCGCTGAGCTGCTTCGAGTCGTTCACGCGCCCGCTCTTCGCGACGGCCCATTTCCCCTCGAGAAATTCCCGCGACACCAGCACCGCGCCGGCCACGACCGGGCCCGCCAGCGCGCCGCGCCCGGCTTCGTCGACGCCGATCAGCCCCTCGAAGCCGTAAATCTGCTTGAGGTCGAACGCGCGGAGTTGTCGGCGTTTCACCGCCATGGCTTTCCCGTGGGAGCGAGCTTGCTCGCGACGGCGGCGCGTGGGTCGCGAGCAAGCTCGCTCCCACAGTCTCGTCCGTTTCGTTCGGATTGGGAAAACATCGCCGCTCGCATCACCGGCGCCACTCCGTCTTCTCCTTCGGCTCCTTCAGCGGCAGCTCGTCGAGCTTGCCCGCGGCGGAGACGACCTCGTAGCTCGTGCGGAAGTGCAGCTTGGCGAACCGCGGCAGCGTCCGCGCGCCCAGCCGCTCCACGATCGCCGCGGCCTGCGCCTTGGCCTGCGCGCCGGCGCCGAATTGCAATTTCTCGCCGAACTCGCGCGCCAAGTCCCGCATCTGCCGCACGAACTCCGCGCGAGCCACGACCGACGCCGCAGCCACCACCGGGTCCGACTCGGCCTTGGTGCGCATCTCGAGGTTGAAGCGCTCGAGTCCACGCTTCTTCAGCTCGCGCTGCACGAGCGGTTCCTTGGAAAACTGGTCGAGCAGGCCGCGCGGCACCCATTTTTTCTGCAACGCCGCCTCGAGCGCCCGCGCGTGCTGCCACGCGAGCAGGCGGTTCAGGTTCGCGGCGGGCTTCAGCATGAGCTCGTTGTATTTCGCCATGCTGCAGTAGACCACTTCCACGACCGCGCCCGGCGTGCCGCGGATGAGTTCGTCGAGCTTCAGGATTTGCGAATCCTCGATGCTCTTCGAGTCGCGCACGCCGGCGGCGCGCCACGCTTCAATCTGCGGGCGCTCGGCGATGACGGTCGCGGCCACGACCGGCCCGAAGAGGTCGCCCTTGCCCGATTCGTCGAGGCCCGCGTGCGGCTCGAACCACTCGGGGTGATGCACGTCGTCGTAGCCGAGTTGGGCGAGGCCGGTGACCTCGGCCTCGATCACGTTCTGCACGAAATCCTCCGTCTCCTTGCCCGCGACGACGACCTTCCCGCTCGTGTAGGCCGTCACGTTGACCTTCGGGCCCTTGAACGCGAACCGCGCATACGGCACCTCGACCTCCTCCCAATACTTCTTCGCCACGGCGGCGCGCAGTTTTTCCATCTGCGCATCGTCGAGCTTGATCGTGTAAGTGGTCAGCGCCTTCGGCTTTTCTTCCGCGGCGTCGTCGAACCGTTTCGGCATGGGAAAAGAGGGCCACAAAAGCCGCAAAAAGCGCAAAGGGAAAATGCCGTTTTGCGTCACGATATCCCTTCCCATTCCTCCGGCTTTTGTGCTTTCTGCGCCTTCTGTGGCCCCCAGCTCCGTTTCCGCGCAACTCATCGCTCGCCGCGCCGATTTCCAAGCCGCCCTCCACGGCTGGTATCGCGTCCACCAGCGCCGGCTGCCGTGGCGCGAAGCCCCGTCGCTCTACAAGACGGTCGTCTCGGAGTTCATGCTGCAACAGACGCAGGTCGCGACCGTGTTGCCCTACTTCGATCGGTGGCTGCGCGAGCTGCCGGATTTCGCCGCGCTGGCCGCCGCGCCGGAGACGAAGGTGATGAAACTCTGGGAAGGCCTCGGCTACTACTCGCGCGCGCGCAACCTCCACAAACTCGCGCAGGCCGTCGTCGCGAGGCCCACGCCGCCGCGCGCGCCCGCCGACTGGCGCGAGTTGCCGGGCATCGGTCCCTACACTTCCGCCGCGATCACGAGCATCGCATTCGGCGAACCCGCCGCGTGCGTCGACGGCAACGTCGTGCGCATCCTCGCCCGCCTCACCGGCGAGACGAAGCGCTTTGCCACGGGCGTCGACGCCGCGAAGCACTTCACGGCGCTCGCCGACGCGCTCATCGTCGGCGCGGATCCGGGCACGCACAACCAGGCGATGATGGAACTCGGCGCGACCGTCTGCTTCCGCGCCAAGCCGCTCTGCCTCACGTGCCCCGTCGCCGACTTCTGCGCCGCCCGTCGCGCGGGCAACCAGGACACGCTGCCGCGTTTCGCGCCGAAGCAGATCGAGCAGAAATCCGTGACGCGCATCTTCGTCCTCGATCGCGACCGCCTGCTCCTGCGCCGCGGCGGCGCCCAGGCGAAACGCCTCGCCGGCGTGCACGAGTTGCCGGAGGCACACGATCTCGGCATCAAACCCGACGCCGCCACTCTGCTCGCGACGAAGCGCCGCACGATCACGCGCTTTCAGATCACGGAGCAGATCCACGCCATCAAAGCCGACGCCTCGCTCCGCAAACGCATCGCCGCCGACGGCGCACTCGAGTGGGTCGCACGCAGCGAGCTCGACCGCGTCACGCTTTCCGGTCCGCACAAGCGCTGGATCGCGGAGTTGCTCGGGTGACGCGAGGTGGAACGCGTTGACCGCAACGCGTTCGGGAATTTTCGCCCCGGACGCGCACAGAGCGCGTTGGGGTCAACGCGCTCCACCCACGGCGTTCGCCCACGCTCAGCGCGCCGAGACGACTTGCGCGGCCGGCCCAGCGATCCGGTCCTACCCGCCAAACCGATTCCGAATCAGCAGCTCCGCACGCTGCTTTGAGACGAGCACATCCTCGACGGTCAGACGCGGGCTGAATTCGAGCACGAGCGTGTGGTCGGGCCGCCAGAACTCGCTCACCATTGCGAAGTCGATCTTGCCCGAGCCGATCGCTTGATGATCGTGGCCGTCGTCGCTCACGTCATGCAAATGGAAGCCGATGGCGCGCGGTGCGTTCTTCGTGAGGTGCTCGCGATGATTGATGACGCCGAGGCTCTCCTTGATGTGCGCGTGGCCGGTGTCGTGCCAGTAACCGGCAAGCAGTTCCGGCGGCAGCGACTCGACGTATTGCGCGTAATCGTCGTCGAGCGGCAGCTCCTCGAGCTTCTCGCGATTTTCGAGGGCCAGCGCCACGCCGTTCTTCGTCGCGTAGGGCAACAGCTCCGCGATGCTCGCGCGCGTGTTGTCCCAGAAAATCTGTTTTTGCGCCCGCAGCTTGCTCATAACGCCCGCGAGGAGTTTCTGATAGGCGGCGTCTTTCGTGACATCCTCGCCAGTATACGCCTCGACGTAGCGCTCGATCTTCCGCACGGGATTCAGCCAGAAGAACTCGAAATTGCCGAGGTGCAGCACGAGTTTCTTCGCGCCGACCTGCGCGGCGAACTCCACGGAGCGTTTGCTGTGGCGGAGCCACTGCTCGCGTTCGCGGCGGTCCTTCGCGCTCGGCACGTAGAGATTCGGCGCCGCGTGCGTGATGCCGGTCGGGAGCGGGCAGAAATTGTGGCACGAGGAAATCTTGATCACACCCTCCTCCACCGCGCGCAGGATGCCGGGCACAAGCGTGATCCGGACACCGTGGCTGAGCTCCGCCCACTCGAACCCGAGTGAGGCCATTTCCTTGAGCATCTCGTAGCCGTCCTGATGCCGCTGCGAGAGCCAGCAAGAGGACAGCGAAAGGATGGGCTTCATGAGTGAGCTATCACTAGGACAAGAGTTTGCGCCTGATGCAAGCAACGTGCTGCCGGCTGGACGCGGGCCATTCGGCCAATAAAAAACCGGCCACGCGCACTAGGCAGCGGCCGGTTCGGAAAACGGGAGCGACGCGGAACTCAGTTGGCGTAGCGGGCGCGGAGCATCGCGGTGAAGGCCGCGACCTTATCCTTGCGGCGGCGCTTCTCGCACGGCTTTTCGTAGTAACGCTTCGCGCGCACGTCTTTGATGATGTTCTCGCGGTCGAGCTTCTTCTTCATGCGGCGCAGCGCACGGTCGATCGGCTCGTTTTTGCGCATTTTGATCTCGATGGACATGGGAAAGGGAGTGGGTGGAAGGTGTCGAAAGGTCCAGAAAGAAGCCGGGGGCCTTCGAGCGCGTCAACAGCTATTTTTAAAGGTAGGGCGGGACCGCTGGGCCCGCCGTTCCGATGAACGTCCTGGCGGCGGGTCCAGCGGCTCCGCCCTACCCCACGTTCGCGGCAAACCCTTTCAATTCCACGAGTTTTCCACATCCCCATGAATCGCCTTGCGACACCCCACCCGCAGGCTTCCGATGCCTCCCCGTGGCCGCCGCAGACACCAATTTCATCCATCTTCACGTCCACACCGACTACAGCCTGCTCGACGGTGCCTGCCGCATCGACCGCCTAATGGGCCGCGCCAAAGCCCTCGGGATGACCGCCCTCGCGCTCACCGACCACGGCAACATGTATGGCGCGATCGAGTTCTTCAACGCCGCCAAATCCAACGGCATCAAGCCGCTCATCGGCTGCGAAATCTACCTGACCGAAACGTCCGCGCTGGAAAAGACCGGCCGCTCCGAAGACGGCAAGAGCTACTACCACATGGGCCTGCTCGCGCGGAATCTGCAGGGCTACCAAAACCTCCTCAAACTCGTCTCCTACGCGCACCTCAAGGGCTTTTACTACAAGCCGCGCGCCGACATGGAGACGCTCGCGAAATACTCCGGCGGCCTCATCGGCTTCACCGGTTGCCTCGCCGCCATCGTGCCGCAGCACCTGCTCCACGACCGCTACGAACAGGCGCGCCAAGCCTGCGGGCGCTTCGTCGAGATCTTCGGCCGCGAGAACTTCTTCGTCGAAATCCAGGACCACGGCATCCCCGAGCAGCGCAAAATCATCCCCGGCCTGCTCAAGCTCGGCGAGGAGTTCGGCCTGAAGGTCATCTGCACAAACGACGTCCACTACGTGAACCACGAGGACGCCGGCCCGCACGACTCGCTCCTCTGCATCCAGACCGGCGCGAAAGTCGCCGAGACGGACCGCATGAAATTCGACGGCACGCAGTTCTACCTGAAGTCGCGCGCCGAGATGGAAAAAATCTTCGGCGAAGTCCCCGAATCCATCACCAACACCCAAGGCGTCGCCGAAATGTGCGACGTCGCGATCCCGTTCCCCAAAGGCTCCGAGCGCTACCCGAAATATCCGCTCCCGGTCGAAATCAGGGACCAGCTCACGCCCGGCGAATACCTCGAGCAGCTCTGTCACGAAGGCCTCAAGAAGCGCTACAACTTCGCCTACGACGACGTCGCCTCGCGCCCCGCCGTCGCCGAGCGCCTCGCAAAACTCACCAACCTTCCCGCCGGCCAGAAGCCCGTCGCGCCCGACTACAACGGCCTGCCGCTCGAAGAGGAACTCGTCGTGCGCCTCGCCTTCGAGCTCTCGATCATCCGCGTCACGGGTTTCATCGACTACTTCCTCGTCGTTTGGGATTTCATCCACTGGGCGAAAGAAAAGGCCATCCCCGTCGGCCCCGGCCGCGGCTCCGGCGCCGGCTGTCTCGTCGCCTACGTGCTCGGGATCACCAACCTCGACCCGATCCGCTTCAAGCTGCTCTTCGAGCGCTTCCTCAACCCCGAGCGCGTCTCGCCGCCGGACTTCGACATCGACTTCTGCATGCGCCGCCGCGGCGAAGTCATCGACTACGTCCGCCAGAAATACGGCAACGACTGCGTCGCCAACATCATCACCTACGGCACGCTCGGCGCGAAGATGGTCGTGCGCGACGTCTCGCGCGTCCACGATCTGCCCTTCGCCGAAGCCGACCGCCTCGCCAAGATGATCCCCGACGAGCTCAACATCGAGCTCAAGGCCGCCATCGAAAAATCCGCCGAGCTCCGCACGGAATACGAAAAAAACCCCGTCGCGAAGAAGATCCTCGATCAAGGCCTCGTCCTCGAGGGCATGGTGCGCAACACCGGCAAGCACGCCGCCGGCATCATCATCACCGACAAGCCGCTCGACGAGTTCGTCCCGCTCACGCTCCAGGAAGGCGACGTGACGGTGCAATACGACATGAACGCCGTCGGCAAACTCGGCCTGCTGAAGATGGACTTCCTCGGCCTGAAGACGCTGACCGTCATCGCCGACGCCGTCGCCAACGTCCGCCGCACCGCCAATCCCACCTTCGACATCGAGACCATCCCGCTCGACGACCCGAAGACCTACGTGATGCTCAACGCCGGCAAGACCGTCGGCGTGTTCCAGCTCGAATCCGGCGGCATGCAGAACGCCTGCAAGCAGGT
Source organism: Opitutia bacterium (assembly GCA_016217545.1). Lineage (NCBI taxonomy): Bacteria > Pseudomonadati > Verrucomicrobiota > Opitutia > Opitutia bacterium. Next base: position 220,627 of record JACRHT010000004.1, read on the forward strand.
CGGCGTGACCGACATCAACGACATCAACGCCATCTGCGCCCTCTACCGCCCGGGCCCGATGCAGTTCATCCCCGACTACGCGCGCGGCAAACGCGACCCGTCGACCGTCGCTTACCCGCACCAACTTCTCGAACAGTCGCTCAAGGAAACCTACGGCATCATCGTTTACCAAGAGCAGGTCATGGAGTGCGCGAAGATCATCGCCGGTTACACGCTCGGCGGCGCCGACATGCTCCGCCGCGCGATGGGCAAGAAGGACGCCGAAGCGATGGCGAAGGAGCGCATCAAGTTCGTCGAAGGCGCGAAGCGCGTGAACAACATCGGCGAAGCCAAAGCCAACGAAATCTTCGACCTGCTGAACAAGTTCGCGAACTACGGCTTCAACAAATCGCACTCCGCGTCCTACGCGCTCGTCAGCTACCAGACGGCGTATCTCAAGGCGAACTACCCGGTCGAGTTCATGGCCGCCGTGCTGACCGCCGAACTCGGCAACGCGGAAAAAGTTTCCCACTTCATCGCCGAAGCCGAAGCGATGGGCATTCAGGTGCTGGGCCCGGACGTGAATGAATCGCGTGGAGATTTCACGCCGGTGGTGAAGAAAGCTGAGAGCTCAGAGTCTAGAGCTCAGAGCAAGAAAGACGGTTCGACACTCTCAGCTCTAGACTCTCAGCTCTCAGCTGCGAATGGCTCCGGAGGCGCCATTCGCTTCGGCCTCGCCGGCATCAAGGGCGTGGGCGAACTCGCCGCGGCCAAGATCATCGAGGAGCGCGAAGCCAACGGCCCGTTCGCGGACTTCGCCGACTTCGTTCGTCGCGTCGACGGCCGCGCGATCAACAAGCGCGTGCTCGAGCACCTCGTTAAGACCGGCGCGTTCGACTACAGCCACGCGCCGCGCAAGCCGCTCTTCGACGGCATCGACGCCGCCCTCGCCGGCGCCGCCGCGCACGCCCGCGACAAAGCCGCTGGCCAGCACAGCTTCATGGACATGCTCGCGGACGAAGCGCCGAAAAAGAAATCGTCCAAAGCTCTCAGCTCTCAGCCCTCCGCTCTCGGCTCGCCGGATTCCGCCACCGACTTCACCTCGCAAGAGCGCCTCCAGTTCGAGAAGGAACTCCTCGGCTTCTACGTCTCCGGCCACCCGCTCAACGCCTACGCCGGCCTCGCCGAGGCGCTCAGCACGCACACCGAGGAGACCGTTCTCCTCGAAGGCGATCGCGTCGAGTTCCGCCTCGCCGGCCTGATGAGCGGCATCACCAAGCGCCTCTCGAAACGCGATAACCGCCCGTGGGCCTTCTTCAACCTCGCGAGCCGCCGCGCGACGATCTCGGTCAACATGTATGCCGACGCCTACGAGACCTACGGCAAGATCCTCGCGGAAAATTTGCCCGTCGTCCTCCTCGGATCCGTGATGAAAGGTAACGACGGAGCGCGTCTGAACATCAAAGAGGTCTACCACCTCGACGCCTACGTCCCGAACAACATCCGCAAGGTCACGTGGCTCCTTAAGCCCGACCACCCGGGCGTCACCGATTTCCTGCCGAAACTCCGCAAAGCCATCGACGCCGCCAACGGCGACACGAAGGTCGAGATCGCCTTCCTCTTCGAAGGTCGCGTCGCACCGATCGCGGAAACCTCGTTCGCCCTCAAGTGGCGCGTGACCGGCACCGCGTTCCAGAGCCTGCGCAGCCACCCCGCCGTCGTCGGCGCCCTGATCGAAGCCCGCGCTCCCGAGCTGAAGGAAGTCCGCCGCTGGGGCAAACGCAGCGGCTGATCCGGCAACGCTTCAAGGTCCCGCCGAAGACTTGGCGAAGGCCGCTGAGGCAAACGCCACCGCGTCCGCTGTCGCCCGCCAAAACCGTCGCGCACGCCGCCGCGTAGCGCGACTGACCTTCCCATTCCGCAGCCGCATCCCGCGTGCAACGAAACCTGCGCAACCCTTGTGAAGTTCACGGCGTTTCTTGCCGATCCAGAGGTCCCCTCTGGTCGCGCCCCGTTAAGTTCTGCCATCGTGAGACGATCCATTCAGCACCCGCTGATTTGGCCAACTCATCGGAATCGTCCAAGCGCCCCCCGAGTTTGAACGCGACCCGATGAGTCGGCTCGATCGGGAATAGCGCGCGGCGCGCGTGGATTTCACGCGGGAAAATTCTCCCACTCCAACTTCCTTCCCGCCCGATGCCCACTTCCTCAGTCAATCGTTTCAGCCGACCACTTTCGTGTCTGGCGCTGCTCGCGCTGCTGATCCCCTTCCTCGCGGCCGCCGAGAACCCCGCCGCTCCTGCGCGCCAACTCACGCTCGAGCAATGTCTCGCCGAAGCCCAGCGCAACAATCATCGCGCTCCCGCCTCCCGCTTCGCCGTCGCCGCCGCCGAGGCGCAACACCGTCAGGCGCTGTCCGCCTATTGGCCGCAAGTGAACCTCTCGGGCGGCGTCCAACGCCTGGACGAGCCGCCGAATTTCGTCTTCCCCGCCGGCTACATGGGCGTGCCCGGCCAAAGCGTCACCGTCCCCGCGAGCACCGCGCTGATCACCGTTCCCGCCGGCGTGCTCGGACCGACCGCGGTGCAACTCCCCGTCGCCGTCCCCGCGCAAACCGTCGCGACCGCGCCGCAAATTTTCCCCATCCCCGCCCAGGACGTGCAACTCATGCAACGCGACAGCACCACCGCCTTGCTCGACGCGAAGTGGCTGCTCTTCGACGGCGGCATGCGCCGCGGCTTCACCGAGCAAACGCAGGCCGCCATCGCCGCCATGAAGGAGGAGGCGCGCCGCACCGACCTCGAAGTCGCCGACACCGTCCACCGCTACTACTACGGCGCCATCCTCGCCCGCGCGCTCAGCCAGCTCGGCCGCGACACGCTCGTCCGCATGGAGACGACGCTCAGCCTCACCGAGACGATGTTCCAAGGCGGCAGCACGCGCGTCACGAAAGCCGACTACCTCGACAACAAAATCATGGTCGAGTCCATCCGCGCGCTCGTCGCTTCACTCGAGAAAAACGAAGCCATGGCCCAAGCCGCGCTGGCCAACGCCATCGGTCTCTCTTGGCGCGACAACGTCGTCCCCACCGATCAGGAAATTCCACTCGTCCCGTTCAACGGCGACCTCGAGCAACTCGTCGGCACCGCCTACCGCTTCAGCCCCGACTGGAACCGCTATGAAGCCGGCGTCCGCGCCGCCGAGGGCGCCGTGCGCACCGCGCGCAGCGGCTACGCCCCGAAAATCGCGCTCACCGGCACCGTCCATCGTTGGTGGAACAGCGCCGACGGCGGCCTCTCCACCGATCGCAACCGCGACGGCTGGACGCTCGGCCTCGGTTTCGAGCTGCCCGTCTTCGACGGCATGCGCACCAAGGCCAAGGTCGCCGAAACCAAGGCGCGCCTCGAGCAGCTGCGCGAGCAAGGCTTCCTCCTCCGCGAGGGCATCGGCCTGCAGGTGAAAGACATCTTCCTCGGCCTCACCGCCGCGTCGAAGTCCTGCGCCGCCACCCAATCCGCCATGCAAGCCGCGGTGGAAAACCGCGATCTCAACACCCGCGCCTACCAACAAGAGCTCGTCGACACCGAGAAAGTCATCCGCGCCCAGCTCATGGAAGCGCTCATGACCGCCCAGCACCTCAAGGCGCGCTACGATCTCGTCGCCCTGCAATCCAGCCTCTCGCTCGTGATCGGCACCGAGGTGTTGCGACAAATCCAAGCCTCACCTTAGCGCCCATGTCGTGACAATTTCCCGCGCCACCTTCCGCGACTCCCGCGCCGAAAGAACCCTCTTTCGGCGCTTCGCGTTGGGCGTGCTCGCGGGCCTCGCGCTCGCCCTCGTCGCCGCCGCCAAGCCGCCGGACCTGTTTCGCCTCGGCTTCTGCTCCTCCATGTTGGCCGGCGTGAACGACAACGATGCCCGCGCCTCCCTGCGCGCGCTGTCGTCCGTCGTGTCCCGCGAGCGCGGCATCAAGGCCGACCCCGAGCCCGTCCTGCTCAGCGGCGCCGACGCGCTGGCGGACGCTCTCGTCTCGGCCGAGGTCGATGCGGTCGCGACGACCGTCGACGAATACTGGGCCTCCGCCGGCCGCGTCCGGTTCGATCGCTTCCTCATGGGCACGCACAACGGCGACCCCGCCGAACGCTACGTCCTGCTCGTCCGGCGCGACACCGGCTTTGCCGAGCCGACCGCCTTGCGCGGCCACAGCCTCGCGCTTCACAGCGCGCCGCGAATGCGCCTCGGTTACTTGTGGCTCGAAGTCGTGCTCGCTCGCGCCGATGCCTCGCCGGTCACCGATTTTTTCTCCCGTCTCGATCGGACGCCGAAACTTTCCAAGGCGGTGCTCGACGTGTTTTTCAAACGGATCGACGCCTGCCTCGTCACGCAACGGGCGTTCGCCGCCGTCGCGGAGATGAATCCGCAGGTCGGCAAGGAACTCGCGCCCATCGCGACCTCGCCGGATTTGGTGCCGAGCTTCTTCGGCTTCCGCTCCGGCATGGACCCGGCGTTCCTCGAAAAAGTGGTCCGCGAGCTCGGCAGCGTGCACCACACTCCCGCCGGCAAGCAGGCGATCACGATCTTCCAAGTCGGCGACCTCGGCGAATTCGGCGCCGAGTCCCTCGCCCCCGCCCTCGCGCTGCTCGACGAGTATCGCGCCCGCCGGCCCGATGAAGCCGCGCGACTCATCGCGAGCCTGCGCACCAGCGGCGCCGGCCCGCTCGCGGAGGCCGTGCCATGAGTCGCACGCGCCCGCTCCTTTTTCTTCTGCTGCTCGCCGCGGCCGCGCTGGCCCACGCCGCGCCGTCGCCCGACTCGGTCGCCCCTCTTCTCGTCCGCGGCGCCCTCCTCCGCTCCGGGCTTTCGCCACTGAATGAGAACGACGCCCGGGCCGCCATCAACGCGCTCACCCAGAAAATCTGCGCCACGCTCGGCTACGCGGTCCAGACTCGCGTCGAGGTTTTCCCGACCCGCGCCGACCTGAAGGCGGCGCTCGAAGCCCAGCGCATCCAAGTCGTCCTCATCGGGCCGTGGGACCTCCTCGCCTTGCAAATGCGCAATCGCATCGACACCGGCTACACCACCGTCATCGGCGGCCACACCTCCACGCGCTGGCTCCTGCTCGCGCGCGCGGAGCGCTCGTTCCACGGCCTCGCCGACCTGCGCGGCAAGAATGTGCTGGTCCTGCACAACCTCACCTCGCTGCTCGGCACGGCGTGGACCGAGACGCGATTGCTCGAACTCCACGCCGCCCCGCCGCCCCAGTTTTTTTCCAACTACGCCGTGGTCGAAAAACCCTCCGCCGCCGTGCTGCCCGTGTTTTTCGGCAAGGCCGACGCCTGCATCGTCGACGAGGATTCCTTCGCCGTCCTGCGCAACCTGAACCCGCAAATCGGCCGCCACCTCGTCGCCATCGAGATCTCCGAACCGTTCCTCAACCCGGTCATCGCCCTGACGCGCGACGGCTGGGCGAGCGAGCGCCTGCGCACCGACGTGCTCTCCAAGTTCGCCACGCTCGGCGACGAGCCCGCCGGCCGCCAGCTGCTGACCCTTTTCAAATGCGACCGGCTCACCCCGATCCAACCCGGAGCCTTCGACACCGTCGAGGCACTGTTCCGCCGCAACCTCGAACTGCGCGCCAAGGAGTTCGTCCCGCAATGAAACGCGCCCTCCCGCTTCTGGCCCTGCTCGCGCTTCTCGCCGTCCCCGCGCGCACGCAACCGCCCACCGGCGAGGTCCCCGACCTGCGCGCCCGCGTGGCCTACACCCGCACCATCCTGCGCACCACAAACGAGAACGATTTCCGCACCGCGATGCGCGCCTACACGAAGGTCATCGCCGACAATTTCCACATCATCACCGTCCCCGACGAATTGATCTACGATACGAGCGCGCAACTGGAGGACGCGCTGCGGCGCGGCACCATCGAGGTGGTCGCCGGCACCGCCCGCGAGGTTCTCGCCGTCGATCCCGCCCTCCTCGACACCCCGTATTTCGCTTCGCATCGGTCCGGCGCGGTCGGCAGCCACTACGTGATCGTCGTGCACGCGCAGAGCAACATTGCGCAACTCGCCGACCTGTCCGGCTGCCGCGTCGCTGTCTTCGACGGCCCCCAAGGCTGCCTGGCCCGCCCGTGGCTCGAGGTCGCCTGCGCGCAAGCCTCCCTGCCCGCGCTTCCGGCTTCCCTGCGCGAACTCCGCCTCGTCGCCAAGCCCTCCCAGGCCGTGCTGCCCGTCTTCTTCCGACAGATCGAGGCGTGCATCACCACGCGGGAAAGCCTCGCGGTCCTCGCCGAACTCAATCCGCAAATCTCCCGCCAGCTGCGCATCATCGCCACCTCGCCCCGCCTCGTTCCCGTCCTCACCGCCTTGCGCCACGGCATCGATCCGGCCCTGCACGCCCGCGTGATCGAGGCGATCACCACCGTCGACTCGCTGCCGGCCGGGCGACAAGTGCTCACCCTTTTCCAAACCGAGGAAGTGCATCCCGTCGATGAGGACACCCTCGCCGGCACCCGCCAACTCCTCGCCGACCACGCCCGACTCGCCGCCCGCGCCAAACCGTGAACTCCTTCCGCCCACCCTGTCGTCCCGCCGGCCCGTCCGGCCGCGCGCGCCGGACACGCTCCCCCGGCCGCCTCGGCGCGACGCTGCTCGCCGCGTGCGGGATCGCCTTCCTCTCGCCGCTTGTTCACGCCGCCTCCTACGCGCCGCTCGTTTCGCGCGGCGGCTACTCGCGCAAACTCGCCCCGCAAGTCGACGGCGCCGATCTCCGCAACACCCTCGCCGTCTACTCGCGACTGATTTCCGACGCCAACAAGCTCGTCGCCGACCCCAGCCAGCCCGTCTACGACTCCGCCGCCGAGATGGCGCGCTCGCTCCAAGCCGGCGAAGTCGACGTGATTGTCGGCCCGGCCGAGGAAGTCCTTTCGATTCCTCCGCCGTTGAGCGAACCGCCTGTTCTCGTCACGGCCCAACGCGGCCGAACCGGCGTCGAATACGTCCTGCTCGTGCACGTCGACGGGCCCGTCCACACGCTCGCCGATCTCCGCGGCGCCCGGCTCAACCTCGTCGACAGCCCCACCGGCAGTCTGGCTCCGGTCTGGCTCGACGACCTGCTCGCCAGCCGCGGCCTCCCCACCACCGAGCAGTGCAAGGAAGTCCGCCGCTACCCCAAACCCACGCTCGCCGCCCTGCCGGTTTTTTTCCGCCAAGCCGATGCCTGCGTGCTGCCGCGCGCCACGTTCGAGGTGCTGTGCGAGCTGAACCCCGCGCTCCACCGCTCCCTGCGCCCCATCGCGGAGTCGCCCAAGCTCTTTCCGCTGGTCGCCGTCTTCCGCAACGCCCTGCCGGTGAAACTGAAGTCATCCATCCTACAGGCCATCGCCACGCTGCCCGCCAACGAAACCGGCCGCCAGCTGCTCACGCTGCTCCAAGTCGACCGCGTCGAGCCCTGCGACGAGACCTCCATCGCCGCCACCCGCCAGCTGCTCGCGCGCCACGCCACGCGGCACCCCTCGGTCGGCGGCCCCGGCTTCACCCGCGCGCCTCGGGGCGCCCCGCCCGCCGCCATCGCCCGTGTTTCCCCTGTCAATCCACTCGTTCCATGAGCAGTGACACTTCCCCCGGCCTCACCGTCTCGCGCCTCGGCATCACCCTGCGCACCGCTCTGCTCGCCTGGCTCATCGCCCTGATCACCCTCACGGTGTTCGTCCTGTCGGTCGTCCCGCGCCAGAAACAGACCTTCATCGAGAACCTCCGCTCGAAGGCCTACGGCTCCGCCGTTTCTCTCGGCGAAATCGCCGCCACCGCCGTCGTGAACGAGGACTACAGCAGCGTCGTCGACTACTGCATGGAGATGCTCAAGCGCGATCCGGCCGTCGACTACATCGTCATCACCCGCAACGACGGCTTCTCGCTCGTCCACGATCGCTCCTCCTGGGAGACCCGCAATCTCACCGGCCGCTGGGTGCCCGCCACCCGCGTCGCCTTCGGCGGCATCGAAAAGACACCCGTGTTCGACCGCCGCGTTTACGCCTACTCGCACCCCTTCTCCTACTCCGGCATCGAGTGGGGCTGGATTCATGTCGGCCTGAAACTCGACGCTTACGACCAGAGCATCGCCGAGCTCTACCGCCGCACCGCGCTCGTCGCCGCCTTCTGCCTCGTTTTCAGCCTCGTCGCCTCGTTCCTCTACGCGCGCCACATCGTCAGCCCCGTCCTGAAACTCCAGGGCGTCGTCCGTCGCGTCGCCTCCGGCGACCTCTCCGCCCGCGCCACCGTGGACCGCACCGACGAGATCGGCGAACTCGCCCGGTCCGTCAACGCCATGACCGAGGCCATCCTCGTCCGCGATCGCACGCTGCAGGAAACCAATCTCCGCCTCGAGGAACGCACCCGCGAGCTCCGCGCCCAGAAGGAAGCCGCCGAACGCGCCCACGCCGAACTCGTCGAAACCCAGCGCCGCCTCTTCGAAGCCTCGCGGATGGCCGGCATGGCGCAGGTCGCCACCGGCATCCTCCACAACGTCGGCAACGTCCTCAACTCGGTCAACATCTCCACCAACATCCTGCGCGACGAACTCTCCTCCAACGCCCACCTCAGCCTGCTCCAGCGCACCGCCGACCTGCTCCGCGACCAGGGCGACGCCGCCCCGCGCTTCATCGGCGAGGACTCGCGCGGCCGCCACATCCCGGAACTCATCGTCGAAATCGGCCAGGGCGTCTCCCAATGCCGCGCCAACCTCGGCCGCGAGCTCGCCTCGCTCGCCGAGAACGTCGACCACATCAAGCAGATCGTCGCCGTCCAGCAAAGCTACGCCAAGGCCGGCGGCCTCCTCCAAACCTTCGACCCCACCGATTTGTTCAACGACGCCGTCCGCGTCGCCCACGCCTCGCTGCACCGCCACCACGTGCAGATCCACACCGACTACGCCACCGAACGCCCGTCGATCCAGACCGACCGCCACCTCGCCCTCCAAATCCTCGTCAACCTCGTCCAGAACGCCATCGCCGCTGTGAAAGTGCGCCAGCACGACGACCGCCACATCACCCTCCAGCTCCGCGTCGAAGGCCAGAAACTCCAGTTCGTCGTCGCCGACAACGGCGTCGGCATCGCTCCCGAGGACCGGCAGCGCCTCTTCCAACACGGCTTCACCACGCGCAAGGACGGCCACGGCTTCGGCCTGCACTCCGGCGCGCTCGCCGCCACCAATCTCGGCGGCGCCCTCGGCGTCGCCAGCGACGGCCTCGATCGCGGCGCCATCTTCACCCTCGAACTGCCGGTCACCAACCCCGCGTTGCCCGTCGCATGAAATCTTCCGTCCCACCCGTCTATCGGGTCCTCATCGTCGACGACACTGCGTCGATCCACCAGGACTTCACCAAGGTGCTCGCCACTCCGGCGGCTCCGTCGCGCACTACTCTCGACGACCTCGCCGGCGCCGTGTTCGGCGACGCCCCGCCCACGCCCGCGAAGGGGCCCTATCCCACCTTCGAGCTGCACTCCGCCTTCCAAGGCGCCGAGGCGCTCCAACTCGTCCGCCGCGCCGTCGCCGAAGACCGTCCATACTCCCTCGCCTTCGTCGACATGCGCATGCCGCCCGGCTGGGACGGACTCGAGACCACCAGCCAGCTCTGGTCTGTCGATCCCGACATTCAGGTGGTCATCTGCACCGCCTACTCCGACCACAGCTGGGCCTCGATCAGCGAGCGCCTCGGTCGCTCCCACAATCTCCTCATCCTCAAGAAACCCTTCGACCACGTCGAAGCGCTCCAGCTCGCCCACGCCCTCACGCACAAGTGGGAACTCACCCGCGCCCAGCGCGCGCAGGTGGCTGAGCTCGATCGCATGGTCAACGAGCGCACCCACCAGCTCGCCACCGCGGAACAGCGCTTCGCCGAGGCCTTCAACGCCACACCCATTCCGCAGGCAATCGTGGCGCACGAACCCGCGTTCGAAGTCCTCGCCGTCAACGACGCCTTCCGGCGCGAGCTCCGGCTTTCCCTCGAAGACTGCGTCCACGCCACTCCCGAAACCTTCGGCCGCGGCCTCGATCCGGCCCGCTGGCGCAACCTCCTCGCTCGCGTCGTCGCCGGCGAGCACGTCGACGACTACGCTTTCCTCTACCACCCGCAGCCCGGCGTCGAACGCCACCTCCGCTGCTCCGCGCGCGCCACCACCATCGACGGCCGCCGCTGCTCCATCTGGCTCCTGCGCGACGTCACGCATCAACTCGAGACCGAGCAACAGCTCCGCCAGTCGCAGAAGCTCGAAGCCGTCGGCCAGCTCTCAGCCGGCGTCGCCCACGATTTCAACAACCTGCTCACCGTCATCCACGGCTACACCTCCGAACTTCTGGCCACCGACCCCAGCAAGGAAGTCCGGCGCATGCTCGAACCCGTGCAAACGGCCGCCTCGCGCGCCGCCTCGCTCACCCGACAGCTCCTCGTCTTCAGCCGCAAACAGGTCACGCAACCCGAGCTCGTCAGCCCCAACGACATCCTCGACGAACTCCGCCCGCTCCTCCGCCGCCTCATCGGCACCGACATCGATTTCCAATGGGACATCGCTCCGTCGCTCCCGCCCATCATGGCCGACCCGGCCAGCATCGAGCAGATCGTCGTCAACCTCGTCGTGAACGCGCGCGACGCCATGCCCAACGGCGGACGCATCCACGTCTCCGCCTCCCGCGTCACCGTCGGCCCCGAGATGATCGCCCGCCAGATCGACGCGCGCCCCGGCGAATTCATCCAAGTCTCCATCGCCGACACCGGCACCGGCATCCCGCCGGAAATTCTCCCGCGCATCTTCGAGCCGTTCTTCACCACCAAGGATGCCGGCAAAGGCACCGGCCTCGGCCTTTCCACGGTCTACTCCATCATCCACCAACACGGCGGCTGGATCACCGTCCAAAGCCAGCGCGGAGCCGGCACCACGTTCACCTTCTTCCATCCCACCGTGGCGGTTCCCGCTCCCGACGTGCCGACCGAGCACGCGCCGGCCGCCGCAGCCCTTTCGTCCGCGCCGCGCTCCATCCGCCGCATCCTCGTGGCTGAGGACGACCCCGTGGTCCACGAACTCCTCTCCGCGGTCTTCGCTCGCAAAGGCATCGCCTGCGACATCGCCATGGACGGCGTCGCCGCCCTCGCCTACTGGCGCAGCCGGCCCGACGACTACGATCTCGTCGTCAGCGACATGGTCATGCCCAAAGGCGTCTCCGGCCTGCGTCTCATCCGCGAGATTCGCAACCAGCGCCCGAAACTCCCGGCCATTCTCATGTCCGGCTACTCCGCCGTCCTCGCCGATCCCACCGCACTCGACGACGTCCCGGGCGGCCCGCCCAAGCTGCTCCTCAAGCCGTTTTTCCCGAACGATCTCCTCTCCGCGATGAACGAGGTCCTCGCCGCCGCCCCGACGGACTGATTCTCACGTCGACCGCCGACCGACGACGAAAAGTTTGACGCCCCTGCGCACGCCGCGCAGGTTCCGCGCGTGCGCTTCGGGCGCCGGCAGATCCGCGCAAAGGGCTGAGCCCACCTCTCACTACTCGGTTCACTGCACGTTTCCTCGTGCTGCTGCTTGCGGATCGCAGCGATAGCATGAAGGTCACATGATAACGCAGTTACCCGCGCGACCCGATCTCGCGCAGCTCAAGAAGCAGGCCAAGGACCTGCTCTCCGCCGCCCGCACCGTGCAACCCGCCGCCCTCGCCCGCTTCCGCGCGCTCCCGGCGTTCGCCGCGCACACCAACGCGCAGCTCGCCGCGCTCCGCTTCGCCCTCCACGACGCCCAATCCGTCATCGCCCGCGAACACGGCTTCCCCTCCTGGACCGCCCTTCGCGAACGCGTCGAGGAACTCACCCTCGCCTCCGACCAAGCCGTCGCCCAATTCACCCGCGCCTCCGTCGAGCAACGCCTCGGCCGCGCCGAGCGCCTGCTCGCGCTCTACCCTGAACTCGTCGCGCGCGACTTCCACGCCGCACTCGTTTTCGGCGACACCGCGAGCGTGCAACGCCACCTCGCCGCCCAGCCCGCGCTCGCCACCCGCCGCGGCGGCCCCCTCGACTGGGAACCGCTCCTCTACGTCGCCCACTCGCGCTGGGCCGCGAAAAACCCCGACGCCCTCACCGCCACCGCGCAACTCCTCCTCGCCCACGGCGCCGACGCCAACACGCACTCCTTCCACAACGGCAACCCACACGAACCGCTCAGCGCCCTCTGGGCCGCGAGCTGCCACTCGCGCAATCTCGCGCTCACGCGCCTCCTCCTCGCGCACGGCGCCAAACCCGACGACGGCGAATCCGTCTACCACGCCGCCGAACACGGCGACCTCGAAATGCTCGACCTCCTCGCCGCGCACGGTGCCCAGTCCGACGGCGGCGCTGGCAACGCCCGTTGGACCAACACGCCGCTCTACTTCATCCTCGGCCACTACGCCGGCCTCGCCTTCGACGAGAAAGCCCGCCGCGGCGCCCGCTGGTTGCTCGAGCACGGCGCGAATCCGAATCGCGTCTGCTACCCGGACAAATCCGGCGAGACGCCGCTCCACGCCGCCGCACGCCACTGGGACGCCGCGATGATCGACCTGCTCCTCGCCCACGGCGCCGATCTCCACGCTCGCCGCCGCGACGGCCGCACCGCCCTCACGCTCGCGCTGCTCCACGGTCGCACCGCCGCCGCCGACGCCCTCCGCGCCGCCGGCGCCGACGCGCAGCTGAGCGACGCCGAGCAATTCCTCGCCGCCTGCATGCGCGGCGACCGCGCGGAGGCCATTCGCCTGCGCCATCCCGCCGTCATCGCCGCCCACCCCAACCTCCTCGCCGAGGCCGGCCCCGCCGCCACCGAAGCCATGCTCGACGCCGGCTTCGACGTCGCCGCCACCGGCGGCATGGGCGAGACCGCGCTCCACTGGGCCTGTTTCACCGGCAACCTCGCGAAGGCCAAGATTCTCATCGCCCGCGGCGCCCCGCTCGATCTCCGCGACCGCCAATACCGCTCGCTCCCGCTCGGCTGGTGCCACTACGCCTTCGTCAACCAGCCCGCGCCCGACGGCGACTACCTCGGCGTCGCCCGGGCGCTCCTCGAAGCCGGCGCCACGCCGCCGACCGACACGGAACTCGAAGACTGGATTGGCGGCGACGAAATCATCGGCGTGATCGCCGACTTCACGCGCCAGCACGGCGCCTGATTCTTCCCTTCCTTTTTGGCCGTCGCCGCTCTTTCGTAGCGGCGATGGCCGACTCCGCCCTCCTCAACGAAACCGCCCGCGTCCTGAAGCTCGTCCAAGCGGGCACGCCCGCCGACGCCGCCCTGCGCGAGACGCTCGGCCGCACGCGCCACAGCTCCGCGCCCGCGCTCCGCCGCGCCGTCAGCCGCGCCGTGTTCGCCTATTTCCGCTGGCTGCGCTGGCTCGAACCGAAGCAGTCGCTGCAAAAACAGGCGCAAGCCGCGCTCGATCTCCAAGCCCGCTTCGACCGCGCCCCCGACTCCTTCAAACCCGAAGCCCTCGCCGCCCGCGCCGTCCCCGACTGGCTCAAGAGCGAGATGGACGTCCCGCCCGACTGGCTCCGCCAACTCCAGCGCGAACCCATCCTCTGGCTCCGCGCGAAGGCGAATGACTCGCTCGCCGGCTCATCCATTGCCGAGCATCTAGTGACAGTTTCGCTCTCCGACTACCGCGCGGAAAGCTCCCTCACCGCTGGAATTTATCTTGGTCAGCGCGACCTCTTCCTCACCGACGAATTCCGCGACGGCCGCTTCGAGATTCAGGACCTCGCCTCCCAACTCGTCGGCCACGCCTGCGCGCCGCAGCCCGGCCAGACGTGGTGGGACGCCTGCGCCGGCGAAGGCGGCAAGACCCTGCACCTCTCCGACCTGATGCAGAACAAGGGCCTGCTTTGGGCCAGCGACCGCTCCCTCCGCCGCCTCGATCATCTCAAGAAACGCGCCTCGCGCGCCGGCGCCTTCAACTACCGCGCCGCCCCGTGGGACGGCTCCGCCAAGCTCCCGACGAAAACCAAATTCGACGGCGTCCTCGTCGACGCGCCGTGCAGCGGCATCGGCACCTGGCAGCGCAACCCGCACGCGCGCTGGACCACGCAGCCGTCCGACATCCACGAACTCGCCGCCGTGCAAGCCAAGCTGCTCGACCACGTCGCCGGCTCGCTCAAACCCGGCGGCCGCCTCGTCTACGCCGTCTGCACGCTCGCCCGCGCCGAGACCACCGCCATCGCCGAAGCCTTCACCGCCGCCCACGCCGACTTCGAGCCCGCGCCCGTGTTTTCCAGCTCTCAGCTCTCAGCCCTCAGCTCTCAGCTTTTCCTTCACCCCCACGAGCTGAACGCAAACGGCATGTTCATCGCCGCATGGCGCCGCAAGTGACCAAAATCACCGGCGCCACCGTCCGCGCCGACTTCAACGCCGTCGAATCGGTCGTGCATTACTCGCGCGCCGCCGAACGGCTCGGCCTCTGGGCCTCCGAGCGCAAGCTGATCGATCAGCACTTTCCCGACCGCCGCGCCCCGCTGCTCGAAGCCGGCTGCGGCACCGGCCGCGTGACGCTCGCTCTCGCCGAACTCGGCTACACCAAGCTCACCGCCTTCGACTTCGCCGAGGAACTCCTCGACCAAGCCCGCCACTTCGCACGCGAGAAAAAACTCACCCGCCGTATCCGCTTCCTTCACGCCGACGCCACGCAACTCCCCCTCTCCGGTAACCTAATAGGTGACCGCTCTCCCTCACCGCAGAGTGAAAAGAAGCCCACACGCCAACCGAAGAGTAACCTATTAGGTTACTCGGCCGAGGGCGGCCACGCCGGCTTTGCCGGCGCGCTGTTCCTCTTCAACGGCCTCATGCAAATCCCCGGCCGCGAGAATCGCCGCGCGGCGCTGCGCGGACTGCTCGCGCTCGTTCGGCCGGGCGCGCCGCTGCTGTTCACAACGCATGACCGCGACGACGAACCCGCGGAACGCCGCCACTGGGCGCGGCACGCCGAACTCTGGGCGCAGGGCAAACAGGACCCGGCGCTCGTCGAATTCGGCGACCGCTACTTCGTCGACGACGACCACTACCGCGTCTTCATGCATTTGCCCGACCGCACCGAGATCCTCGAAGATCTCGCGGCCACCGGTTGGAAACACGAGTGGGACGAGATGCGCCGGCGCGTCGCGATGGAGTCGGCCGCCGTAAAGGATTTCTCCGACGAGTGCCGCTTCTGGCTCGCGCGCAAGCCGACATAGTTTCGCAACCCCGCGCCCGAAGGTCGCGGGCCGCCTCGCTCCGATCTGATTCGCACAAGAAATCAAGCGCCGCCCCCACCCGCTGTGTTAGAGTCATCCCGTCGCCCCTCATGGATCACTACCGCCAAGCCGTCATCCGCGCCGCCGACACGATCGAACGCCACTTGCGCGAGCCGATCTCCCTCGACGCCATCGCGCGCCGCGCCGGCTTCTCGCTCTGGCATTTCCACCGCATCTTCGCCGAGATGACCGGCGACTCGCTCGGCTCCTACATCCGCAAGCGCCGGCTCACCGCCGCGGCCGATGAACTGCGCCAAACTCGCCGTCCCATCCTCGAACTCGCGCTCGATTTCCAATTCGAATCACACGAGGCCTTCACGCGCGCCTTCCGCGCCGCCTTCGACGTCACGCCGAGCGAGTTCCGCCGCCGCGGCGGCCTCGCGTGGAACCGCACGCGTCCGCGCCTCACGCTGCGCCGCCTCAAACGACTCCCCCGCCAGACCACCATGGAACCCACTCTCATCGAACTGCCCCCCCTCAATCTGCTCGGCCTCACCGCCCGCTTCATCGGCCCGATGTCGCCTGACGCCGACAACACCGACGTGGTGCCGAAACTCTACGGCCGCTTTTGCCCGCAGATCGCCCGCCTCCAACCGCAGGTCGACCAATACGTCTACGGCGCCGTGCGCTGTCCCGCCGACGGTGACCGCCGCCATCCCGACGAGTTGGAATATCTCGCCGCCATCAACGTCGCCCCGGCGCGCGAAGCGGCCCCGCCGTTCGCGCTCTGGCGCATCCGCGCCGGCACCTACGCGTGCTTCACGCACCGCGGGCCCGTCGCGAAACTGGGCGAGACGATCAACTACGCGTTCGGCTCCTGGCTCCCGCGCTCGAAGTTCATCCACAGCGGCGGACCGAATCTCGACCGGCAGGACGAGCGCTTCGGCGACGGCGGCGCCACGTGCGAGTTCGATTTCCTCGTCCCGATTCGCGCGAAGTGAAAGGTGGCTTTCGGCGAGGTGGAACGCGTTGACCTCAACGCGTTCGAAGCTCTCGCTGCAAATCGCACGCTCGAGCGCGTTGGGGGTCAACGCGCTCCACCCTTGATCCGCAGACTCGACGCACGGCGGTTCGCCACTACGCTGCGCGTCATGCGCAAAGCTATCTTCTGCCTCGTCCTCCTCGCCGCCACCGCGCTCCGCGCCGAACCGGAATACCCCAAGGCCGGCCCCGACATCTACGACACCCAAGCCGACGGCTCGGCGCTGGTCACCGAGGCCGTCAGCCTCGCCAAGCGCGACCAGAAGCACGTGATCCTCGTGTTCGGCGCAAACTGGTGCATCTGGTGCCGCCGCCTGCATGAGCTTTTCGAAAACAACAGCGCCGTGCGCCGCGAGTTGAAGGCTCACTACGTCGTCGCGTGGATCGACGTGAACCACCGCGACGGCAAGAAGCGCAACGACAAGGTCAACGAGAACTACGGCAACCCCATCCAGCACGGCCTGCCGGTGATCGTCGTGCTCGACCGCAACGGCCACATGCTCACGACGCAGGAGACCGGCGCGCTCGAAGACGGCAAATCCGCCCACGATCCGGACAAGGTCGTCGCGTTCCTCCGTCAGTGGATGCCGGAGTGAAGCGGGCGACCCGCTGGTGGTTTGAGCCAAACGACACTGGCGCTGAACGCGCGTAGCGTGCGGTAGGGCGGGACCGCTGGGCCCGCCGTCACGCGCTCGCGGCTCACCCCGCAGTCGCGTCCGACCAGCGATGCCAGCTTCGTCGCTTCGTCAGGCGCTCTGCGACAAATCCGCCGCGCCGTCCGCTCCGGCGGCTCACGTTTCGGCAAAGAAAAAGGCCGCGCTTCACGCGCGGCCTTCGTTTTTGAATCGGTCTGGCGGACGTCGGCTCAGAAACCGGTGTGGAGCGAGAGCGAGTATTGGTTCGCCGTTTCGCCGTTCTTGCGGAAGTCCGCGAGATAGCCGACGGACCAGCCCCAGTTCTTGCTCACCGCGCCGCTGACGCGCGCGCCGAGCTTGAAGGTCTCGCCGAGGCCGTCGTCGACGGTCGTCGTGCCGGTGGCAGCCACCGTGTCGGCGAGGCGGCCGGAGAGGCTGCGAGTGTTTTCATTCACGTCCTTCTGATAGACCGCGGTCCCGCTGAGGACGAACGGCTGCTCGTTGAAGCGCACGGTATAGTCGACATTCGCGCCGAGCTGCGCGTCGAACGACTTCGCGTTCTGACCGCCGAAGACGAAGTTCAGTCCGGGCACGCCGCTCTCGGTGTAGCCGTCGAGCTTGGCCTTCGCGTAACGCAGGCCCGCGAACGGCGTGAAGCGCCACGCATCGGAAACGAGATCCCAGCCCACGCGAACGTGCGCCGCGGTGCGATCGCCGTCACTCTTCGCGGTGGTCGCCATGCCGCCGAGGGCGGTCGTGCGCTTCACGTCCTTGAAGTCCTGCGTGCCCACGCCGACGGATCCGTCGGCGAAGAAGCTGCCGGACTTCCATTGCGCGAACGCCGTCACCATCTGGCCGCGCATCACGGAGGAACCGGCGGCGCCGTCCAGATCGGTTTCGAGGTTCTCCGCCGAGACGGCGAGGCCGACCAGCAGGTTGGACGCGAGGCTGTAGTCGAAGCCAGCGGTCACGGCGTTGCCGGAATAGTCGAAGCCCGCCTGATAGCCGGCGGCCTTGAACGAACCCGACTTCGACGAGAAACTCACGAAGCCGTCGGCCTGATGGCGGGCGACTCCGAGGCGCGAGGCATCGAGGCGCGACTGCAGGGAGTCGGCCGAAAGATCGGTCGCCACGAGCGCCGTGGTGCCGCGCGCGGCGAAGGTGCCGAGCACGAACTCGGGATTGAGCACTTCGGTGAGCACGGCGGCGAAGAGCGCGTGGGTCTTCGTCGTCGGGTGAATGCCATCCCAGAACACGTAGCGGCTGATGTCACCCGGATTGCCGCCAGCGGTCATGATGTCGATCGGGTCTTGGTTCGCGATGGAGAACCCGAACGTCTGCGGGTTGTTGACGATCGTCTGGAAGATGGAGCCGAGGTCGAACACGGTGACATTCACGCCGGAGAGGCTGCTCAGGCCCGCGATGCGGGTCTTGATGTCGCCGTTGAACGCGTAGGACGCGGTCTGCATCAGCGACGCGGCGGAGGCACCCGAGCCCGTCGTGAAGCGCGGGGTCTTCGAGATGTCGGGCAGGTTCAGCACGAGGATGTTTTTCGCCCCGAGGCCGGCGAGCGACTGCACGGCGTTGGCGACGGCGGTGGACGCGGCGATCGCGGTGTTGGTCATCGCGTTGGCGTTCTGATTGGCCGGGACCTGCACGGCGTTGAGCAGGTCGTTCGCGCCGGCGAGCAGGACGTAGAGGCCATTCGCGTTCGCGGTGATGCCGCGCGCCTGATACATCGCGACCTGTTGCGAGAGGTTCGGCACGGCGCTGCCGGTGGCGGCGGTGGCGCCGGCGAAGGCGAAGTTCAGCTTCGCGGCGTTCGACGAGGTGGTCGCCGCGGCGGCGAGGCCGGGAGCGAGATACTCGGCATAGGTGATGCCGTTCGAAACGCGGCCGGCGAAATACGGCGCGGGCGGCGAGCCGGTCAGGGCGAAGGTGTTGCCGCTGTCGGTGAGGCTGTCGCCGAAGAAGTAGTAGTTCGAAAACGTCCGGTTAGCCGGGACGGATTGAGCAAGGGCGGTGGCAGTGAGGCCGAGGGCGGCCAAGCCAGCGAGGATGCGCGAGCGCAGGTCGTTCATAGGGGTGTTGGGTTGATAGGCCGGCGGAATCGAGGCAACGCCCAGCGCGCTCGGCAAGCGCTATATCCGCCCCCCTGCCCCGGAGAAATCACCGGGCCAGCATGGCTTCGAGGCGCGCCCGATTCGCCGGCCAGTCCTCCGCGATCAGCGAAAACATGGCCGTGTTGCGGACGTAGCCGTCGAAGCGCGCCTGGTATTTGCGCAGGATGCCTTCGAACTGCCCGCCGATGCGCGCGATGGCGCGGCGCGAGGCCTCGTTGCGCTCGTCGGTCTTCAATTGCACGCGCACGGCACCGAGCGACTCGAACGCGTGGCGGAGCAGCAGGTATTTCGCCTCCGTGTTGATCGCGCTGCGCTGCGCCTCGCGGGCATACCAGGTGTTGCCGATCTCCAGACCGCGATTCGCGCGCCGGATGTCGAGGTAGCGCGTCGAGCCTACGATCTTGCCGTCGCTGCGGCGCACGACCGCCCACGCCACATCCGTCCCGACGGCGCTGTTGCGCAGGCCGTCGTCGAACCACGGGTGAAACACCGCGGGCTTCGCCAGCGTGTCGGTCAGAAACCACTGGAACACGTCCGGCAGTTGCTGCGCCGTGGCGAGCATCGGCGCGCGGTGGCGCTCATCGAGCGGTTCGAGGCGGACGTGCTGGCCTTCGAGGAGAATCGGACGCGGATCGAATGACATGGAGCGTTTTGTGCGCGAAGCGCCGCGCCGCCTCAAGTGCGCTCCGGCCACGCACCAGCACAGCGCGCGAGAAATCGCTTCGCGACGACGCCTCGCGCCGCCATGCTGCGGGCATGCACCTGTCCCTCGCCCGCCTTCTCGCGCTCGCCGCCGTCCTGCTCGGCTCGCTGTCCGCCGCCGAAAAGCCAGCCCCGCTGACGCTGCGCGTGATGACGTTCAACCTGCGCTTCGCCAGCGCGCAGCCGCCGCACGCCTGGCCCGAGCGTCGTCCGATCATGCAGCGCCTGATCGCGCGCGAGGCGCCCGATGTCATCGGCACGCAAGAAGGGCTCTACGGCCAGCTGCGCGACATGGCGGCCGACCTGCCGGCCTACGAATGGATCGGGCTCGGCCGCGAGGGCGGCAGTCGCGGCGAGTTCATGGCCGTGTTCTACCGCCGCGAAAAACTCGAGCCGGTCGCCTTCGATCATTTCTGGCTTTCGGACACACCCAACGTGATTGGCTCCGCCACGTGGGGCAATCGCTTCAAGCGCATGGTCACGTGGGTGCGTTTCCGCGAGCGCGCCACCGGGCGTGAGTTCGAGTTCTGGAACACGCATTTCGATCACGAAATCGAAGCCGCGCGCACCAAATCCGCCGCACTCATCGCCGAGCGTCTCTCCCGTGTCGACCACGCGACACCGTTGCTCCTCGTCGGCGATTTCAACTGCCTCGCTGGCGCGTGCGAACCCTACACCGTGCTCACCACGCGCGCGGGGTTGACCGACGCCTGGCTGGCGGCGGCGCACCGCACGAACGAAGGCTTGAACACCTTCCACGGCTACGAGCCGCCGAAACGGGACGGCGAGCGCATCGATTGGATCCTCGCCCGCGCACCCGCGGCCGTGACCGAAGCGGCCATTCTCGACTACGCCGAGAACGGCCAAACCCCGAGCGATCACTTTCCAGTGACCGCGACGGTGCGCTTCGACTAACCGCTCGAAACATCAGGCAAACGACGCGGCGCGATCGCAGCGAATGGTGGTCGTCGCCGTCCCCGGCGACGACGAAGGCTCTCGTGGCCGCCGTCGCGTTCGAGTCGCCGCCGGGGACGGCGGCGACCACCTGGAGCAACGAGTGAGGATTTCCCGGAAGAAGTGACGAGGACGGCACCACCGGTAGGGCGCGACCGCTGGGCGCGCCGCGAACGGGACGCCGCCCGCGCGGCGGGCCCAGCGGTCCCGCCCTACCGCCCGCTTCGTCACTTCTTCAGGAAATCCTCGATAAGCAGGCCGCCATCGAGTCCGCGCTGCACTCGCGCCGTCGCCTTTTTTTTCAGATCCGCTGCGCCAGGGCCTCGAGCTGTTGCGTCGCGATGCCCCAACCTTGGTGGAAGCCCATTTTCTCGTGCGCCTCGCGGTCGGCCACCGACCAATGGCGCACGCGCGCCGTGTAGAGCGTCCGCCCGTCGCCCGCGTCCTCGAACGTGATGATGCCGACGATGAACGCCTTCTCCGACGGCTCCCACGCACCGACAAACGCGTCCGTCCACACGAGCCGCTCGTTCGGGATCACTTCGAGATAGACGCCGCGATTCGGGAATTCCTGCCCTTCCGGCGACTGCATCACGATGTTGCTCGCGCCACCCGCGCGCAGGTCGGTCGTGGCGCGCACGGTCTTCCACGGCGGCGGCGTGAACCACTGCACAATGAGCGCGGGTTCGGTCCAGCAACGGTAGAGTTTCTCGCGCGGCGCGTTGAGCGTGCGCTGGAGAAAGAGTTCGCGATCGGCGATCGGCGTGGGAGTCGGGTTGGTTTCCATGTGGCGACTGATGATTGAGGTTCGCTCAATCGACGAAACACCCGCGCCGTTCCGGACACCGACGTTCCGCCGTTCAGCTCTTCGGATTCAGCTCGAGCACCTCGATCTCGAAGATCAGCGCGGAATTCGGCGGCACCTTGCCGGCGCGAATGCCGCCGTAGCCGAGATGCGGCGGGATGTAGACGAACGCCTTCCCTCCCGCGCGCATCGTCCCGACGCCGGCGGCGAGACCCGTGACGAGTTCCTGCACGCGAAACACCGCGGGCTTGTCCGGCGCCGAGCGATCGAACTCCGTGCCGTCGACCAGCCGTCCGACGTAGATCACGCGCACCTTGTCCATGCGCTGCGGCAACGCGCCCTCGCCCTCCTTCAGCGTCTTGATCCCCAGCCCGCTGTCGCGCCACGCGATGCCCGGCTCGGTGGCGATCTTCGCGCCGAACCAATTCTCGCGCCGCTGCTCCGCGACCGATTTTTCCGGCTGCGCCGGCGCTTCCGCTTCCTTCGGGCCGCAACCGGCAAGCGCGAGCACGAGGATGGAGAACAGGAGGGAGAGCGAACGCTTCATGCGCGGAGGTTGAGCCAACCCGCCCCCGAAATCAGCCCGAATTTCTCGCGCCGCGCGGCTCCGCGATTGAGTCCATCCCCGCGTCCGCGCAATCTCGCGGCATGGCTTGGGGACCACGTCGAGTTTTGTTCGTCTTCTTCCTGCTGCTGATTGCGAACGGCGCGGCGGCGGTGCGCGGCGCCTTTCAACGCCCGTCCGAGAACGAGCGCCTCGCCGCCCTCGGCAATCTCTACGAGGAGCCGGAGCTCACCCGCGAACTCTTCCGACCCGACGCGGACTTTCCGCCCATCGCCACACCGACGCGCGGCGACTGGCGGCTCTTCCACCGCGAGCCCGGCCAGAGTTTCGACGAGTTCCGCGCGAGCGAGCCACACCGCGCCGACGACCAACGCCGTGTGATCTACCTGCTGCCGCTTGGCGAATTTCCCGCGGACGATGCGCCCTCGCTCGCGCTGCTCCGCGAATACGCCGCCGTGTTCTTCCAGCTCGAGGTGAAAATCCTGCCCGCGTATTTCCCGCACGACCTCGAATTCGACCCACGCCAAAACGAGTTCACCCACAAGCGCCAGCGGCTCACGCGCGCGATCCTCGGCTGGCTGCACACGCGCCTGCCCGCCGACGCATTCTGCCTGCTCGCCGTCACGATGGACGACCTCTACCCGGACAAGGATTGGAACTTCGTCTTCGGCCAGGCCTCTCTCGAGGACCGCGTCGGCGTCTACAGTTTCGCGCGCTACGATCCGGCCTATTTCGACGAGAAGCGCGGCCCCGCGTGGCGTGACATCGCGCTGCGCCGCGCCTGCAAGATCCTAACCCACGAGACCGGCCACATGTTCGGGCTGTATCACTGCATCCATTTCGACTGCGTGATGAACGGCGCCAACTCGCTCGAGGAATCCGACCGCCAACCGCTGCACGCGTGTCCGGTTTGCCTCCGAAAACTGAAGTTCGGCGCGCGTTTCAATCCCATCACGCGCTACGAACAGCTTCGCGCCTACTACCGCGCCCGTGAGTGGTTCGACGACGCCGACTGGGTCGCGCGACAGCTGAAACGCGCGCCCACACCGCTCCCCGCTGCCGCGGCCAACTGAGCGCGCGAGCTGCGCGTCGCCGCGCGAAAACGTCCGATCGTTTCGGTCGCAACCGAATGTCGCCGGCGAGTTCAGCCGTGGCGGCGGTCCGCCATCGCGCGTGCCGGAATCTTGGGCCGCACGACGGCGGGCGACGGAGCTTGCTGCGCGAGGTGCGCCTCGTCCTGCTCCCGGCGTCCGCCGGAGAGCGTTTCGCCGAGTTGCGCGCCGCGATCGCCGGAACGGCGGCCGCCGACGAGCGACATCATGCCGCCGACGAGTTCCTGCACTCGCGCCGCTTGCTCGTCCAAACGCCGCGCCGCTTCCGCCGCTTGCTGCGCGGCGGCGGCGTTCGATTGCGTGCCGCGATCGAGCTGCGTGATGGAATTGTTGATCTGGTCGACGCCCTCGTGCTGTTGCCGCGACGAGGTGGTGATTTCGACGATGAATCCGTCCAAGCCTTTCACGCGCTCGCCCAACGTGGCGAGACACGCGACGACTTCCTCGCTCACGCGGATGCCCTCGTCGCTGCGGTGCAGCGCGGTCTCGATCTTGTCCGCTGTCTCGCGCGCGGCCGCCGCGCTGCGCTGGGCGAGTGCGCGGACTTCCTCGGCGACGACGGCGAAACCGGCGCCCGCCTCGCCCGCGCGCGCCGCTTCCACGGCGGCGTTCAATGCGAGCAAATTGGTCTGAAAGGCGATTTCGTCGATCGACTTCATGATTTGCGCAACCTCGTGACTCGAGGCGCGCATCTCGCCCATCGACGCGCTGAGCTTCGCCGCGGCCTGCGCGCCGGTATCGGCGGCCTCGCGGGCGCGCTTGGCGCCTTCGCTCGCCTCGCGGGCGCGATCGGCGTTTTGCCGCGTGGTAGCGGTCAACTCCGCCGTCGTGGCGCTCGTCTCCTCGATCGCGGCAGCCTGTTGCGCGGCGCCGTCAGCAAGACCTTGCGCCGCCGCCGCCACCTGCGTCGAGGCGACAGCCACTTGGTGCGAGCCGCCCATGAGCGCATCCGCGAGGTCGCGCAACTGCTGCCCCAGCGACCGCGACACGATCAACCCGATCACGAGAGACGCCACCGTCGCGCCAACGATGCAGCCGACGAGCACGCGCACGCCCAGCGTGGCTTGGGCGCGCACGCGTTGGTTCAATTGCTCGAGTCGGTCGACATTCGCGCGGGACAGCGCATCGAGGCCCGCGTTTTCGGCCTCGTAGGCGGGCAGCAGACGAGCCGTGCGCCACTCGCGGACTGCGCCCGGCGAGGCGCCCCCTTGCTGCAACTGCACGAACTCCCGCCACGTCGCCTCCCAAGTCTTGTGTCGTTCCTCGAACGCGCCGAATTCCTTCGCTTGCGGCGAGTCCTTCAAGCGCTCGCGACAATGCGCCACCAATCCCTCGATCTCGGCCGCGTTGGCCCGGATCCGTTGCTCGGTCTGCGACCGCGTCGCGGGGTCGTCGAGCGAGTGGCAAAGCCCGAAGGTCTCCTTCACCGCCTGCTGGATCCGCATGACCTGAAGCGCATCCGGCAGCGCCCGCTCGCCCATTTCCGCCGTCAGGCCGTTGATTGCCAGGTAGGCGTTGAACGAGCCTCCACCCACCACGCCCGCGATGGCCATGACGCAGGCGAAACCCAGCCCGACGCGACGCGTGACAGTCCAGTTCTTCATCGCAGGGGAGTGTGTCGCTGGTCGCGGCGGCAGCTGGCCCGCAGCGAGAGGCAGGTAACGAAAGACACGAGGGAAACGGCAAGTGGCATGGCTAAAGGCGCGTCGGCAGACCCAGCCGACGACTCGAAGTCTGGCGCTGTTTGAGGGCGCCTTAGCCCCATATCGGCGCAGCATGGCAGCACTTGAGTCCGCTTGGGCTCACAACGACGCGCACGATATCCGTTAGCAATCGTTGGCGTGAATGCGTGTTGCTCTTATTTTCCTCCTTGCTTAATTAAGTCATTACTTAATCGTAGTGTCATGCAAAGCCTCGAAGCCATCGCCGATCCCACCCGGCGCCGCATCGTCGAACTGCTCGCGGAGCGCGAGCGCACGACCGGGGAAATCGTCGCCGAGTTCGACATCAGCGCCCCAGCCATCTCCCAACACCTGAACGTCCTTCGCGACGCGGGCCTCATCACGACCCGCGCGGAGGGCCAGACTCGCATCCAATCGCTCAACGGCGACGGACTCGACGATCTGGCCAGCTGGCTCGAACGCACCCGCAGCGCCTGGAGCCGCCGGCTCGACGCGCTCGAACGCGAGCTGCGCGCCGACGACGAACGCAAAAAGAAATCCTCCTCCAAATGACCACGCCCATCCCCAACGACCCCTACGCCCAGTTCCCCGCCCGCGGCGAGCTCCGCATCGTCCGCCTCCTGCCCGGCTCCGTCGAGCGGGTCTGGGAATTCCTCACCGACCCGGAAAAACGCGCCCGCTGGATCTGCGGCGGCGTCACCGAGCCCAAGGCCGGCGGCAAGGTGGAGTTCGCGATGCACCACTCCAAGCTCTCACCGAGCGAGACGCCGCCGGAAAAATGGGCGCACGTCCACGAGCCCGGCGTCACTTTCGAAGGCCGCGTCCTCCGCTACGAGCCGCCGCGCGTCCTCAGCTACACGTTCGGCGCGGACGATTCCGTCGTCACTTTCGAACTCACGCCCCAAGGCGATCAGGTCCTCCTCGTGCTCACCCATCGCTCCACGGGTGAGGACATCCCCGAGCAGAAGAACTACGCCGCCGGCTGGCACACGCACCTCGCGTTCCTCGTCGCGATCCTCGAAGGCCAGCCCACGCCCAAGCTCTGGGCGATGCACGCCCGCCTGCGCGCGCACTACGACGAGGCCGCCCCGCTCTGATTGACCGCCATGTCCGCGCCCGCCACCGCAAGCATCAGCAAGCGCTTCGCCGCGTCCGCCGAACGCGTCTTCGACGCGTGGCTCGATCCCCACTGGCTCGGGCGCTGGATGTTCGGTCCGGCCGTGCGCGACGAGCAGATTGTCCGCCTCACGGCTGATGCGCGCGTCGGCGGGCAATTTTCCTTCGTGGTCGACCGCGGCGGAACCATCGTCGACCACGTCGGCGAATACCTCGCGCTCGAACGCCCGCGCCGCCTCGTCTTCACGTGGGCCACGCGCGACACCCTGCCGGCCACCAGCAAAGTCACCGTCCTGATCGAACCCTTGGGCGAAACCGCCTGCCACCTCACGCTCCACCATGAAATGGCGCCCGAGTGGGCCGCCTTCGCCGATCGCGCCGCCGCCTCCTGGCAGAAAATGGCCGACGCGCTCGAACGCGCCCTGAGTTCCTAGCCGGAAACTCCCACGCGCTTCTTCCTCCTTTCCGACGTGCCGCCGCACGCCGCCGCCACCGCTTTGTCCGATTTTTCCCATGAAAACCCAAACCACGCCTGCTCCCCGCATCGCCTCACCCGCCGAGTGGCTCGCCGCCCGGCTCGAACTGCTCCGTGCTGAAAAAGAACTCACCCGCCAGCGCGACGCGCTCGCCGCGCGCCGTCGCTCGCTCCCGTGGGTGCGCGTGGCGCAGCCCTACACCTTCGCCACGCCCGACGGCCCCGCGACACTCGCCGATCTGTTCGGCTCGCGCCGTCAGCTGATCGTCTATCACTTCATGTTCGGCCCCGGCTGGGGCGAGGGCTGCAAGAGCTGCTCGTTCGTCTCCGATCACTTCGACGCCATGCTGCCTCACCTCGCCGCGCGAGACATCGCTCTCGCCGCCGTCTCGCACGCGCCACTCGCGGAACTCCTGCCGTTCAAGCAGCGGATGGGCTGGCTCTTTCCGTGGGTGTCGTCGCACGGCGGCACCTTCAACGCCGACTTCCGCGTCTCCTTCACGCCCGAAGAACTCGCTTCCGGGCGCATCCGCTACAACTACGCCGAGCTGCCGGAGTTTCCCTTCGAGGAGGCGCCGGGACTCAGCGTCTTCGTGCGGGACGACGCGGGCGGAGTTTTCCACTCTTACTCCACCTACGGACGCGGGCTCGATCAGTTGATGAACACCTACAACTTTATCGATCTCACGCCGAAGGGACGCGACGAGGGCGCACTTGAATTTCCGATGGCATGGGTGCGCTACCACGACGCCTATGAATCCACCGCGGTCACGGCCTGAACGCGGCTGGCGCGAGCGCGTCCGGCGGGCCGCACCGCTCGCGCTCTTCGCGCTCGCCCCGAAAGGAGTGTGCTGCCTCGCCGCCTACGCGGCGGGCGGCGCGCTCTTCGGGCGCGAGCTTTGCGGAGCGAGCGAGCCGACGGGAGCCGTCGCACTTGCGCCGTGGCTCGGCGGGATCGCCGGCAGCGCTGCGTGGGGGTTGTGGCGGGCCCGCGCCGCCTTGACGTTCTCGGGCGTTGCGCCACCTACGCGCGCGCCGCAAGGTCGCACCATGCCCGCCGCGCCCCGCTCCGCCAACCCGCTCACTACGCCGCTCGCCCGCGCGATCCTCTGGTCCGGCCTCGCCGCCGGCGCCCTCGATCTCGCCTATGTGTGCACACTGGTGACGCTCCGCCACGGCAACGTCGTCGCGATGCTCCAAGGCATCGCCGCCGCGCTCTTCGGTCCCGCCGCGCGCAATCCGGTCGACTGGGGCTACGCCATCGTCGGCGTGCTGCTGCACTTTGCCGTCGCGTTCACGGTCGCCGCGCTTTTCTGCGTCGCCGCCAAATTCCGCCCGTATCTCGTGCGCCAGCCGGGCATCGTCGGTCCGCTCTACGGCGTTGCAGTGTGGCTCGTGATGCAACTCGTCGTCCTGCCGATGACCCGCACGCCGCCGAAGGCCTTCCCGCCGGCCAATTGGGAGCCCGTTTTCCTCGCGCACCTGCTGTGCGTCGGCCTGCCGATCGCGCTGATCGCCGCCAAATTCCTCGCCGTGCCCGCCGCTCAGCCGCCCGCGGAATCCGGCGCCGCCTGAAGGTTCGGGCGCCGCTCGTCGAGCCGCGCCAGCAATTCCGGGAACGCCTCGCGGATCGGCGACGTCGCCAGATACGCAGCGGCCTTTTCCTTGAAACCCCGCGCCCGCAGCGTCGCGTAGACATGCAGCTCGAACTGCGCGCGCAGCGCCGCGTGCGCCTCGCCCAAGCCCAGCGCCTCCATGAGAAACAGCAGCGCCTCGATCGTGGAGAACCGTCCCTCGCCTGACTGCGTGCGCAACCAGTAGCGGCTCTCCCCCTGCATCGGCAGCCGCACACGGCGGCCCCACGCGCCGACTTGCTGGGCCATCGCCGTCGCCTGCGTCCACGTGCCGTCGAGCAACAAGACCTGCAACCGCGCCACGTCGGGCGCGGCGGGCAACTCCTCGCCTTGCGGGTGGAGGATCCACAGCTCGCGGCCCGGTTGCGCGACGTCCTCCCGGCGCAGCGGCGCCTGCTTGCGGAACAGATGCTGCCCCGACGCGGGCATCACGCGCTTGATCAAATGCCCGGTGCTGCTCGGCCGGTAGCTCTCCATGAAATGCAGCAGCACATCCACGCGCAGCGGCGACTCCACGAGCCGCTCGCCCGCGCAAATGCACCAGCGCGGCGGCAACTGGCAGTGCGCGCAGCGCGGAGTTTCGCGGAGGACGACGGAACGGGACATCGCTGCAGCCCGCCGCAAACGCCGCGCCCGGTCAATCTTCCGATATCACACCGAGCGGCGCATCGGAGAACTCCCCCTTTTGGCCCCGGGGAACGCACGCCGGCGCCGGGCCGTGGTCGGAACCCGCACACCCGACCACGCCAAGTGGCGCTACGGCCGGGCCACGTCCACCCGCCCTGTCCATCCCATGAAGATCCTTGCTCCCCTCCTCCTCGTCGCCGCGCTCGCATTCACCGCGTGTGGCCGCAACTCCGCCTCCACCGATTCCGACGCGCGCAACGCCGACTCCTCGGCCACTCAATCCACCGCCGACACGTGGACCGAATTGCGCACGTATGCCTACGAGAAACGCGGCGACTTCAACTCCCGCCTCAGCGCCATCACCGCCCGACTCGACGCCGAACTCAGCCAACTCGAAGCCGACGCCTCCGCCGCCAAGGCCTCGCAATCGCGCAAGGACGCACTCGCCGCCGTGAAAAGCGACAAGGCCGCCTTCGACGAGAAGACCGCCGCGCTCGCTCGCGCCTCGCAAGACACCTGGAACCAAGCGCGAGACGAAGCGGCCGCCGCGTGGGACAAACTGCAAGCCACGCTCGCCAAGGCGCGCGCCGAACACTGATCCGTCCGTCGATTCTCCCCGCTCAATTCCCCGGAGTCGGACGCGCTCGCCGTCCGACTCCTATTTTTGCGGGGCGGAAAACCCACAGGTGCGCTGAGCAAAATTTCGCACCCTTTTCGCAGAACCAAACCGTGCAATTTCACGTCTTACATCTACGATGACAACGAGCCTCGTGACCTCCACGCCCCCCGCTCCCTCCCAACCCACGCCAGGTCGTCCGCTGCGTATCCTCTACGCGGACGACATGAAGGAGCTGCGCGAGCTCATCACGATCGTGCTCGGCCGCGACGGGCACACGGTCGAGGCGTTCCCCAACGGCACCCTCGCCCTCGAGAAGCTGAACAGCGCCGCGCCGGACCACTACGACCTCATCATCACGGACCATCACATGCCCGAGATGAACGGCCTCGAACTCGTCCGCCACCTGCGCGAGCGCACCTATCCGGGCAAGGTCATGGTCTTCAGCTCCGAGATCAGCCCGCTCGTGCAGGAAAAATACCGCCAGCTCGCCGTCGATCGCATCCTGCCGAAACCGATTTTCCCGGCCCAGCTGCGCACCTCGCTCCGCGATCTCTTCGCGGCCCCCGCGACGCCGTCGGCTTGAGCGGCCGCCGCCTCGTCGGCCCGGTCGCGACGTTGGTCGAACGGCACTTGCCGTTGCGCCCGCTCCGGCGCAAGTTCCGCGGCATGTTCCGACCCACCCTTGCCCCTATGGCGCTCGCCTTGGGTGTCGCGCTGTCCGCGACCGCCGCCGAGCCCGCCCCCGCCGCTATGAACGATAATCCGCTGCTGACCGAGAGTCCGCTGCCGCTGCATTACCCGCAGTTCGACAAGATCAAGAACGAGCACTACCTGCCCGCCATCGAGCTGGGCATGGCCGAGAACCTCAAGGAGATCGAGGCCATCGCCAACAACTCCGCCGCGCCGACCTTCGAGAACACCATCGTCGCCATGGAAAAATCCGGCGAGCTGCTCGGCCGCGCCAGCACGGTCTTCTTCGCGCTCAACGGCAGCAACACCAACCCCGAGATGCAGAAGGTCGCGCGCACCCTCGCGCCCAAGCTCGCCGCGCACGGCGACGCTATCCGTCTCAACCCGAAACTCTTCGCCCGCATCGACGCGCTCTACACCGCGCGCGACACCCTCGGCCTCGACGCCGAATCCGCCCGCCTGCTCTGGCGCTACCACCGCGACTTCCTCCGCGCCGGCGCCAAGCTCTCCGACGCCGACAAGGCGACGCTCAAGCAGCTCAACGCCGAACTCGCGACCCTCAGCACACAGTTCACGCAGAACACGCTCAAGGAAGTCGCCGCCTCCACCGTCTACGTCGACACCAAGGAGGAACTCGCCGGCCTCTCCGAAGCCGAAATCGCCGCCGCCGCCACTCTCGCCAAGACAGACGGCAAGGAAGGCAAATTCGCCCTCCGCCTCGTGAACACCACCGGCCAGCCGCCCCTCGCCAGCCTCACCCATCGCGCCACCCGCGAGAAACTCATGGCCGCCTCCCTCGTCCGCGGCAGCCGCGGCGGCGAGTTCGACACCCGTGCCATCGTCGTCGCGATCATGAAGAAGCGCGCCGAACGCGCCGCGCTGCTCGGCGCGCCGAACTTCGCCGCGTATTCCCTCGAGGAACAGACCGCCGGCTCCGTCGACGTCGTGAACAAACTCCTCGCCCAACTCGGGCCGCCCGCCGTCGCCAACGCCAAGAAGGAGGCCGCCGAAATGCAGGCCATCATCGATGCGGAAAAAGGCGGCTTCAAACTCGGACCCGGCGACTGGCAGCTCTACGCCGAGAAGGTCCGCCAGGCGAAATACGACTTCGATGAATCCGCGCTGAAACCCTACTACGAACTCAACCACGTGCTCATCGACGGCGTGTTCTTCGCCGCGCAAAAACTCTACGGCATCACCTTCAAGGAGCGCCACGACCTCCCCGTCTACGAGCCCACCGTCCGCGTCTTCGACGTGTTCAACGAGGACGGCTCGCAACTCGCGATCTTCCTCTTCGACGCCTACGCCCGCTCGAACAAGAACGGCGGCGCCTGGGCCAACGCCTACGTCGGCCAGTCGCTCCTCCTCGGCCGCCAGCCCGTCATCGCCAACCACCTCAACATCCCGAAGCCACCCGAAGGCCAGCCCACGCTGCTCACGCACGACGAAGTGCGCACCGCCTTCCACGAGTTCGGCCACGCGCTCCACGGCATGTTCTCCCACGTGATGTATCCGCGCTTCGCCGGCACCAGCGTCCCGCGCGACTTCGTCGAATTCCCCTCCCAAGTGAACGAGATGTGGGCCGCCTGGCCGGAGATCCTCCAAAACTACGCGAAGCACTACCAGACCGGCGCCCCCATCCCCGCCGAGCTGCTCGCCAAGGTCGAAGCCACGAAAAAATTCAACCAAGGCCACGCCACCACCGAGCTCGTCGCCGCCAACGTCATCGACCAAACTTGGCACCAGCTCCGCGCCGACCAGGTGCCGAGCGCCGACGACGTCGTCGCCTTCGAAACCGCCGCGCTGCAAAAAGCCGGCCTAGACTTCGCCCCCGTGCCGCCGCGCTACCGCACGACCTACTACTCGCACATCATGACCGGCTACGCCGCGGGCTACTACTCCTACTTCTGGAGCGAGGTTCTCGACGCCCACACCGTCGAGTGGTTCAAGTCGCACGGCGGCCTGAAACGCGAGAACGGCGACCGCTTCCGCGCCAAGCTCCTCAGCCGCGGCGGCAGCGCCGACGCCATGCAGCTCTACCGCGACATGGTCGGCGCCGACCCCGACATCAAGCCGTTCCTCGAACGCCGCGGCCTCGTCGGCGCAAACTGACCCGCGCGAAAAGCGCGCGTCCCTCCGATTCCCCCGAAGCCGCCGGAAACCCCGGCGGCTTTTTCGTCTCCACCCGCGGCATCCCGCACGCATCCTCGCCATCGCGCGGAACCAACTCTACCCTTCCCGCGTCTCATCCCCCATGCGCCCCCGTCGCCTCGTCGCCCTGTTCGCCGCGTTCCTCACCTTGGTTGGGATCGCCCTCGCCGCCGAAGGCGGTTTCATCGCCACGCTGTCCACGGAACAGCAGGCTGCGGCTGGCCTCAATCACCTCTCGGCTGACGAGCAGACGACGCTCAACACCTTCGTCGCACGCGAAGTTTCCCTCGCCCGCCAAGGCAACGTGAAAGCCTTCGCCGGCACCTTCAGCAGCCGGCGCAAACCCGCCGAAACCACCGCCGCCGGCCTCGATCGCCTCGCACCCGAGCAGCTCGCGCAACTCGACCAACTCGTCGCCAACGCCATCGCCGCCGGCCCGACCCAGCCCGTCCTGCCACAGCGGCTGAAAGCGAAGGACGTCACCCGCAACGACCGCCTCGAGATCCACGGACAAGTCTCCCTCGCCTACGGCTGGGGCTCCGGCGGACGCGAAATGCGCGCGGGTTCGATCTACACTGAAATCTACGACAAGCAGACCGGCACCACACTCGGCATCGGCTACAGCCAGACGTCCGGCGACGGCTGGTGGGGCTATGGTTACCCGGACTGGAGATACGCCGGCTACGACTATCCTTACTATTGGGACTACGGCGCACCGTTGCGCTTCGCGAGCTACGGCCGGCCGCTCGGCTTCGGTGGCGAGCTCCGCTCGAACATCTGCCGCCGGCACTGAATCGCCCCAAGTCGCTCGGGCGATCGCGCACCCGACGTCACCAGTCCCCGCCCGTCAGCTCCGGCGCGAAAGCGCCCCACTCCGAACAGTCACCTATTAGGTGACTCCCCCGCCGGCTCTCCGAGCGAAAACCGCGAGTCACTTGTCCAGTCCGGTCACCTATTAGGTGACCAGAGCCGTGGGAAAAACTGGTTCAGGCAGCCGGACGCAGCGGCGGCAATTCGACATTGGCGCGCTGGCCCGCGCGCGTAGGCTGCCGCCATGTCGCTCGACTCCGCCGACCTGCTCGACCGCTTTCTCCGCTACGTCCAGATCGACACGCGCTCCGATCCGGCTTCGCCCGCCTGCCCCAGCACGCCGACTCAATGGAATCTCCTGCGCCTGCTCGAACGCGAGCTGCGTGAACTCGGCGCGGCCGACGTCGAGCTGACCGCGCACGGCTACGTGCTCGCGACGATCCCCGCCACCGTGCAGACCGACGCGCCGGTTATCGCCTACTGCGCGCACGTCGACACCGCGCCGAACCTGCCCGGCGCCGCCACGCCCATCGTCCACCGCGCCTACGACGGCCGCCCCATCGTCCTCCCCGACGACCCGACGCAGACGCTCACGGTCGAGACGATCCCCTTCCTCCGCGAATCCATCGGTCAGGACGTCATCACCGCGAGCGGCACGACGCTGCTCGGCGCCGACGACAAGGCCGGCGTGGCCATCGTCATGGCCGCCGCGCGCCACTTGCTCCGCAACCCCGGCATCCCGCACGGCAAGATCCGCCTCTGCTTCAATCCCGATGAGGAGATCGCGCGCGGCGTCGACAAACTCGAACTCGCGCAACTCGGCGCGCAATTCGCCTACACGCTCGACGGCGGGGAACGCGGCGAGATTTGCCACGAGACGTTTTCCGCCGACGCCGCCAAGCTCGAGATCGCCGGCGTCGCCGCGCATCCCGGCTGGGCGAAGGACGTCATGGTCAACGCGCTCCGCCTCGCCGGCCGCTACCTCGCGGCCTTGCCCACGGCGCAGTCGCCCGAGCGCACCGGCGACCGCGCGGGGTTCATTCACCCGGTCTCGTGCACTGGCTCCGCCGAACAGGCGACGGTCGGTTTCATCATCCGCGATTTCGAGATCGAGGGCCTCGCCGAGAAACGCGCGTTGATGGAGAAACTCGCCGCCGAACTCCGCGCCGCCGAGCCCAACGCGCGCGTCACGCTCACCTTCACCGAGCAATACCGCAACATGCGCTACTGGCTCGAGAAGGACATGCGCCCGGTCGAGTTCGCCCGCGAAGCCGCGCGCCGCGCCGGCATCACACCGTTTGCCCAACCGATCCGCGGCGGCACCGACGGCTCGCGACTCACTCAGCGCGGCCTGCCCACGCCGAACATTTTCACCGGCATGCACGAGGTCCACAGCCAGCGCGAGTGGGTCACGTTGCAGGACATGGAGAAATCCGCCGAAACACTGCTCCACCTCGCCCAGCTCTGGGCCGAGGCGAAGTGACGTTCGCCCGCGCGCATTCACGTTTGGCCGGACGCGCGCAGGCTCACGTCGAAATCGCGTCGAGCCGCACGCGCCCGCGCGCTTTGCCTTTCCCATGCGCCTGCTTCCCCTGCTCGCCCTCCTGACGCTGACTGCGCGCTCGCTGGCCGGCGACCCGACTGTCCCCAGCGCCGCCAGACCCGCCGCGCCCGACCCGATCGAAGGCCGTTGGACCGGCACGATCGCGCCGCCGCAAGGTGGCACCGCCGAGTTCGGACTCGAGTTCTTCCGCACCGAGCGCGGCAAGCTCGCATTCCGGATGAACTTCCCCGACGCGCTCACTTTCGCCGCCCCGTTCATGCTGCCAGTCGAGACGGCGGGCGACGGCCACTACGCGATCACTCCCGCCTTCGCCATCAAGCTCCATCGCGATGCCGACCGCCTCACCGGCATCTTCGGCGCCGCGCAAATGCCGCTCGAACTGAAGCGCGGCGGCAACTGGACGGAGAAACCGCCCGCGCCGACGCATCCCGCCGCACCCGCGCCGCTGTGGTCGTTCGATCTCGGAGCCGGCACGTGGGCGGCTCCCGTCGTCGCCGATGGCGTGATCTACATCGGCACGAGCGCCGGAAGATTCCACGCGGTCAATGCCGCCGACGGTCACGAGCTCTGGACATGGGCCGGCAGGAATCCGATCGACGGCCGCGCCGTCGTGAGCGGCGAGGCGGTCTATTTCGTCGACACGCAAACCACGCTCATCGCCCTGAATCGCGCCGACGGCTCGTTGCGCTGGTCGATCCCGCTGCACGACGAGCAACTCGCCGGCCGACCCGTGGCGAACAACCCGACCTTCAACCACCGCGCGGCGTTCCCGCTCGTCGCCGACGGCGTGGTCTATTGCGGCTCAAGCGACGGCGGTCTCTATGCACTCGACGCCGTCACCGGCGCGAAGCTGTGGCGCCACGATGCCAGGGCGCCGATCTTTTCCGGCGTGGGGCGGCATGGGGCGGACCTGCTGACGTTCGGCACCATGGACGGCTCGGTCGTTATCCTCGACCGGCGCACGCGGCAGGAGACGTTCCGCGCGCGGACGGACGGCGGCATCGTCACGGTGCCGCTCGTGGTCGGCGACAAGGTCGTCGCCGGCAGCCGCGACTACGTGCTCTACGGCTTCAACCTCGCGGACGGCGGCGTCGCGTGGCGCTTCTCGTATTGGTTCTCGTGGATCGAATCGACGCCGGTGCTGCGCGACGGACTGCTCTACGTCGGCGCGTCGGACTACAGCCGCGTCAGCGCGATCGATCCCGCCAACGGACGGGCAAAGTGGCAGACGCCCGTGCACGGCATGAACTGGGGCACGCCGCTCGTCACCGACGACTCCGTATTCACCGGCACCGCCGCGCAGAACATTCCCGGCACGCTCATCCCGCACGTCGGCGGGATCGTCGCCCTCGAGCGCGCCACGGGCGCCGTGAAATGGCAGCTGCTCGCCGCGCCCGCGCCGGAAAACGGTTTCGGCGGCTATGCCGGTTCGCTCGCCCTCGCGGGCGACAAAGTCATCGCGGCCGGTTTCGACGGCCGGCTCATCGCGCTACCGGCGAAGTGAGCTGACCGCGCCGCTCAGAGCGCGACCACGCCGGTCGTCATCTTGTCGCCGAGGCGCTGCAAGGCGCGCTCGTGCACGACGGGCATCGCGGCTTCGAGGAGTTCGGGCGTGAAACCCCACTCGCGCAGGAACGCGCCGTGGACGGCGGTGAGGAAACCTTCCTCCGTCACGCCGGGCCCGAGCGACGTCGCGAGGTATTTCGCGGCGTGCAGGTGCGCGAGCAACGGGAGCGCCTCCATCGGCGCCTCGGTGGGACGCGTGAGGAATTCGGCCGCCTGCTGAAACACCTTGGGGAAATTCCACGCGGCGAGCAGCTTCGTGGTCGCGTCGGCGTGATGATAGCCGAGCACGGCGCGCTCAGCTTGGTCCCACGTGCACTGCATGCGTTCGCGGAACGCGCGCACGGCGGGATAGAATTCGTTGCACGAGTGCGCGAGCGCGAGCTTGCCGAGATCGGAGACGAGGCCCGCGGTGTAGGCGACCTGCGGATCGAGACGCTCGGTGGTCGACGCGAGCACTTCGCCGGCGATGGCGGTGATGAGCGCGTGGCGGGAGAAATCGCCCGCTTCCCAGCGCAGGCCCTTCTGGCCGCTTTCCCAGCGGCTCACGAGCACGAGCGCGGCGAGGCGGTAGATTTCCTTCGCGCCGAGGCGGAACACGGCGGCTTCGACCGTCTCGACCGTGCCGCGCGCGAACGCGGCGGAATTGGCGAGGCGCAGCGTCGCGGCGGCGAGCGAAGCGTCGAGCGAGATGAGGCGTTCGATCTCGGCAGCCGAGCTATCGTCGGCCTGCAACGCGAGCCCAAGCCGCGGCAACAGCGACGGCGAGCAAGGCAGGCGCAGCGCTTTTTCGCAGACTTGCTCGAGGGTCGGAGGAGTGAGGGTGGACATGCCTGGGACGTTCGATGGTTACGCGGCGGCTTGGAGCAACGAAGCGGGATCGAGGATCAGCGCGATGTTGCCGTCGCCAAGGATCGCGCCACCCGCCACGCCGGGCAAGCCCTGCATGAACGCGCCGAGGTTCTTGATGACGACTTCCTGCTTGCTGACCATTTCGTCGACGAGCAGCGCCGAGACCTTGCCGGAATGCTCCACGATGACGACGATGCCGTCCCACGGCTGCGTCGCGTCGGCGGGGATGCCGAAGCGGCGATGCAGGCGGTGGAGCGGGAGGATCTTGCCGCGCAATTCGAGCACTTCGCCCGTGCCGTGGACGGTGGTGATGGAATCCTTGGTGGGCCGCATCGCCATCTGCACGGAGGTGCTCGGGAGAATGAACTTGTCGGTGCCGACGCGCACGACGAGGCCGTCGATGATGGCCATCGTGAGCGGGAGCTTGATCTTGAAGACCGAGCCCTTGCCGACCTCGGAGGTGATCTCGATCTTGCCGCGCAGCTTCTCGATGTTGCGCTTCACGACGTCCATGCCGACGCCGCGACCGGAGACCGCGGTGACTTTTTCGGCGGTGGAGAAGCCCGGCGCGAAAATGAGCGCGTAGCACTCTTCGCGCGACAGCTGGGCGTTGGGGGCGACGACGCCCTTCTCGATCGCCTTCTTGAGAATCTTTTCGGGATCGATGCCGCGACCGTCGTCCTGGAGTTCGATGACGATGTTGCTGCCCTGATGGTAGGCGCTGAGGTGGACGGTGCCGGCCTCGGGCTTGCCGGCAGCGGCGCGGATCTCGGGGCCTTCGAGGCCGTGGTCGAGTGCGTTGCGCACCATGTGGACGAGCGGGTCGGCGATTTCCTCGACGACCGTGCGGTCGAGTTCGGTGTCTTCGCCGCTGACTTGGAAGTGAACCTTTTTGCCGAAGTTGCGTGCGAGGTCGCGCGACAGGCGCTCCATCTTCTGGAACGTCGGCTTGATGGGAATCATACGCAGCGACATCGCGGTGTGCTGGAGTTCCTTGGCGATGCGCGAGAGCTGCGCGACGTTGCGCTGCATGGGCGAGCCGTCGTCGCAAATGCCGCGCGCGGACTCGATCAGCTGGCTTTGGACGATCACGAGTTCACCGACGACGTCCATGAGGGAGTCGAGTTTCTCGGTGTTGACGCGAACCGTCTGGCCACCGGCGGTGGCCTTGGTCGAGGCTTGCGCTTCGATGGCGTTGGCGGCCGCCGCACCAAGCGGAGACGCGGCGGGAGCCGCGGAAGCGGCCGGAGTTTCGGACGTGCCAGCGGCCGAGGGATCGGCCGGAGCCGCAACAGGCGTCGCGACCGGCGCGGGAGTCGGGTCGCCCTTCGCCAAGGCGCGCACGGCGCGCATCAGGTGGCTGACGGGCACGATCTGGCTCGGCAGATGACCTTTTTCCAGCGCGACGGCGATTTGCTGGGTGAGCAACTGCAGCGCGTCGCGGCTGCGGAGGATTTCCGTGATGATCGCGGGGGTGAGGCGCAGCTCGCGGTTGCGGGCCAGGTCGAGCAGCGACTCGACTTCGTGGGCGAGCGTGTGCATCGGCACGAGGCCGAGGAAGCCGGCGTTGCCTTTGATCGTGTGGAACGAGCGGAAGATCGAATTGATCGCCTCGGGGTTGTCCGGCTGCTGGTCGAGCACGAGCAGCGCGGCCTCGATCTGGGAAAGGTGGTCGACGGCTTCGGCGTAAAATTCCGTGAGCAATTCCTGGTTTTCGCCGAGGTTGAGTTGGAGCAGCACGTCCGCGGCGGCATGCTCGGCGGATGCGGTGGGCGCAGCAGCGGCTTCCGTGGCCGGCGCCGGCGCGGCACTCGCGTCGAACGTCTCGGGCACACTGCCGGCTTTGACGGCCTCGATCGCGGCGGGCAGCCAGGCGATGAGCCGGCGCAGCGTGGCGAGCGTCGCATCGTCGAAGGGTTGGGCTGTGTCGAGGCGCTTGTCGAGGAGCGCGTGGACGCTCACGACCGCTTCGCGCAAAGTCGGCACGGCGGCGCACTGGTCGCGCATTTCGCCGAGCAGGCTGTAGGAGGGGATAAGGCCATCGTCGCGACTAGGCTGGGCGAGGATGGATTCGGCCGCCAAACGACTCAGCGAGTCATCGAGCGCTTGGAAGAATTCCGGAGCGAGGGACATGGGCAAATAGCGGGATCCGCGCCCTCTTCATCGGCCCATGGGGCGAAAACCTTAAATCCATGTGCGACGGGATTTTTTCGGGGCCGCCGATCCCTCGACCGCGGTTCAAGCGACCGCGCGGCTCGTCGGCGTCGCGGGCCACCCGCCGTCCGCCGAAGCGCGCGCGGGCCCAAGACTTTCCGCGCAAAAAGAGCAAAAGTCGCGCGCGTCCGTGTCGATGAACCCCTCGCGACCTTGCTCGGTCCGCGAGGCATATTCCGCCCCTGCGGTCACCGGTCAACCCGGCCGACGAACCACACTTTCTCGTCTCCTGAACCCATGAGCTCTCCTGCCACCGCCACTGCCAACCAAACCAAGCACGCCGGCAAATACCTGACCGTCGTCCTCGATAACGAAGCCTACGGCATCGCCGTGCTGAAGGTTCGCGAAATCATCCGCATGCAGAAGATCACGCCGGTGCCGCAAATGCCGGAGTTCGTGAAAGGCGTCATCAATCTCCGCGGCCGCGTCATTCCGGTCGTCGACCTGCGCGTGAAATTCGGCCTGAAGGCCGAGTTCGCCGAGCGCACCTGCATCGTCGTCGTCCAGGTCAAGCTGCCCAACGACACGATCGTGCAGATGGGTCTGATCGTCGATTCCGTCGAGGAGGTCGTGCATCTTCCGTCCGAGGAAATCGAGCCGACGCCCGAGTTCGGCACGCGGGTCGACACGACCTACCTGCTCGGCATGGCCAAGGTCAAAGGTCAGGTGAAGACGTTGCTCGACATCGATCGAGTCGTCGCCCCCGAGACGATGCAGAGCATCGCCACGGCGCACGCCTAAGCACAGCGCCCGCATTCCGAAGCCGCCGTTTTTGGCGGCTTCGTCGTCTACGGGTCAGATAAGCGCGCTGCGCCCGCGAAAAGAAACGCGCAACCTGCACGCCACTGCGGCCATGGGAATGCCATGGCCGAGCCTATGACATTTCCCTTTCAGTTCCGGCCGCCCGGAACCGATTCCTAGAATGCGTTGCGGTGCATCCCTCCGGATGCGACCGCCTGTTTCGGGCAGCCACGGCCTGCAAGGAAGAGGAGCGACGCCGCGAGTCCCCCTACCGGGACCCGGTCCCCCTCTTCCACATGGTCACCCATTCCCTTTTTCTTTTCGCGTCTCGCGCGGCACTACGCCTCGTCGCCTGCTCTTGCGCGATCGTCTGCTCCGGCATCGCCGGCGAACCAGCCGCGCCACCCTCGGCGACGTGGAAGTTCGCCACGACGCTCGGCGTCCGCGAAACCTACGACTCCAACGTCTACCTGCAGGACCACGCACCGAGTCCGGCGATTGTCGGCGCCGCGCCCGCCCAACTCAGCTCGCTGGTCACGGCCGTTTCTGCGGGCGTGAACGTCGAGTCCCGCGGCGCCACCGGACTCGTTGTCACCGGCAGCTACGCCCCGGAAGTCGTCCGCTATCACTCGGCTTCCTCGGAAAACTACACGACGCACCGCGCCCAGATCGCCGCGAGCCGCCGCGCGGGGGCCGTGGCGTGGAACGTCTCCGACGCCTTGGTGTGGACCGACGGCAGCAAGGATTCTCCGATCTTCGGCGGTCCCGGCGGCGCACCGGCGCTCGGCGGCATTCCGCTGCGTGACCGTCGCGCGGCGCTGGTTAATCGCAGCAACTTCCGCCTGGAATCCGTCGCGGGGCGCTGGTTGTTCCGCGCCCTCGCCTCGGGCTACTGGCACGATTTTCGGACCAATCAGCTCCGGCAGAGCGGCTGCGCCAACTACATCGATCGCAGCGAAGTGAGCGCCGGAATCGAGGGTGGCTACGAGTTCCAGCCCAAAACCCGCGTGATCGCCGGTCTTCGTCTGGCGCGGCAGACCCAATCCTCGCTCTTCGGCGTCGACAGTCCTTTCGACTCCACGCGCCGCCGATTCGTGGCCGGCCTCGAAGGCGCGCCATGCACCTGGCTGCAGCTGAATCTCCTCGCCGCGCTCGAAACGCGCACGTTCGCCGCCGGCACGCCAACCGGGTTCGACCGCCACAAGCGCCTGCTCTGGATCGATGCCTCGGCCACCGCCACGCCGACCAAACACGACACCCTCACCCTGACCGTGCGCCGCGCCGAGCAACCCGCATCCACCAGCGCCAGCGTCTACGAAGACACCGCCGGCGAACTCACCTGGCGCCACAAGTGCACCGACCGCGTCACCGCGAGCGCGGCGCTCAAAGTTTGGACCGGCATCTGGCAACTCCCCGCCGTGCGGCGCGACCGCGTCTGCACCCCCACTCTCCAACTCCAATTCACCCTCAACCCACACTGCATCGTCGAGGCCATCTGGTCCTACGACGACGCGACAAGCGGCATCCCGTCCACCGAAGGCCGCGAGTTCACCCGCCATCTCGGCGGCCTGTCGGCCCGTTACACCTTTTAAACACGTCCCATCATGGATCGCCTCTTCCAACTTCGCCTCGGAACCAAAATAACCCTCCTCGCCGTCTGTCCGATCGTCGCGACCGTTGCCGTGATTCTCATCACGCTTCTCGTGCGGCAACAGCAGCTCAACGTCGAGGTCGACAAGACCGTGATCGCCCAAGCCATGAGCGAGTGCGCCAAGGTCGCGAACGACGCCTACCTGATTTGCGCCGGCATGGAGCAACGCAATCAGAAGGAGCTCGACCGCAGCATCGCCTACGCGCGAGACACTCTCACTCACGCCGGCGGACTCTCGCTCGCAGCCGACACCGTCAGCTGGCAGGCGGTCAACCAATTCACCAAGCAGGCCAACGCCGTCTCGCTGCCGAGGGCCACGCTCGGCGGCAACCAATGGCTGGGCCAGATCACGGCCGCCGACCAGACCGCGCCGATCGTCGACGAGATCCGTCGCGCCACCGGCACCTTCTGCACGATCTTCCAACGCGTGAATGACGCCGGCGACATGCTCCGCGTCTGCACCAGCGTCCAGAAAGACGACGGCACGCGCGCCATCGGCACCTACATCCCCGCCCAGACTCCGGACGGCGCGCCCAACACCGTCATCCAAACCGTGCTGCGCGGTGAAAGCTACCGCGGCCGCGCCTTCGTCGTGAACGACTGGCACGCCGCCGCCTACGAACCGATTTGGGACGCCGACAAGCGCCGCGTCATCGGCATGCTCTACGTCGGCCTCCCG
This sequence comes from Opitutia bacterium, assembly GCA_016217545.1. Taxonomy (NCBI): domain Bacteria; kingdom Pseudomonadati; phylum Verrucomicrobiota; class Opitutia; species Opitutia bacterium. The sequence goes on from JACRHT010000004.1 coordinate 262,846, forward strand.
CTCCGCACCATCAACAAGGAAGTGCACGACACCATCACGCGAATGGTGGTCGGCAAAACCGGTTACGTCTTCGTCATCGGCGGCAAGGGCGACCAACGCGGCCAATACATCGTTTCCGCCCAAGGCAAACGCGACGGCGAGAACATCTGGGAAGCGAAGGATTCGTCCGGGCGGCTGTTCATTCAATCGCTGACCGGCAAGGCCCTCGCCACGCGCGACGGCGCCGCCGACTTCGAGCACTACTCGTGGCAAAACCCCGGCGAAAAAGCCCCGCGCGAGAAGATCGCCGCCGTCACCTACTACGCCCCGTGGGATTGGGTCATCGGCGCTGGAACCTACGAGGAGGATTTCGCGCAAGTCCGCGCCACTTTGGACAGCTCGAGCAAGACGGTGCTCATTTGGGTCGTCTCGCTCGCGCTCGCCTCCGCCGCAATCGCTTCGGCGATCGGGTTCTTCTACGCCCGCAGTGTCACTCGTCCCATCGCCGAGGTGGCGACGAATCTGGGCTCCGCCGCGCACCAAACCACCGATGCCGCCAATCAGGTTTCGAGCGCCAGCCAATCCCTCGCCGAAGGCTCCAGCCAGCAAGCCGCCAGTCTCGAGGAAACCAGTTCCTCGCTTGAGGAGATGTCCTCCATGACCAAGCGCAACGCCGACAGCGCGCATCGCGCCAACGACCTCACCCGCGAAGCCCGCCAAGCCGCCGACATCGGCACCCGCGACATGCAGGACATGAGCACCGCCATGCACGGCATCAAGGCGTCGAGCGACGAGATCGCGAAAATCATCAAGACGATCGACGAGATCGCATTCCAAACGAACATCCTCGCCCTCAACGCCGCCGTCGAAGCCGCGCGCGCCGGCGAGGCTGGCGCCGGATTCGCCGTCGTCGCCGAGGAAGTCCGCGCCCTCGCCCAACGCGCCGCCAACGCCGCCAAGGAGACCGCCTCGAAAATCGAGGACGCCATCGGCAAGACCAAGGAAGGCGTGACGATCAGCGCCAAGGTCGCCACGAGCCTCAACGCCATCGCCGAGAAAGTCCGCCAAGTGGACACGCTCATCGGCGACGTCGCCACCGCGAGCGGCGAGCAGAACGACGGCGTGCAGCAGATCAACCGCGCCGTCGGCCAGATGAACAACGTCGTGCAGAACAACGCCGGCGCCGCCGAGGAAAGCGCCGCCGCCGCCGAGGAATTGAACGCGCAGGCCCTGATGCTCACCGAGTCCGTCGACGTCCTCGTGCGGCTGGTGAACGGCCAGGCATCGGCCGCCCCCGAAGCGCCGCGTTACGCCCCCTCCCCGATCGATGCTCAACCCAACCGCTCTCCGGCCCGCGCGTCAGTCCGAGGACGGCAACCAACCTCGGTAGCGTGACTCAGCCACTATCGCCCCAATAGCCAGCGACTTGGGGAAAGCGAAAACCGCGAAATTCCCCTTAAGCCTCCCTCTGCGCAACCGATTGACTGCGCAGCGTTGCGGCGTGCGTTCGCGCACGGCCGCCACTTCGGGCAGGCTTCAGGCCTGCAAGGAAGGGAAGCGACGCGGCCGGCTTCGCCGGTGCCATCCATTGTCCCCCCCAACGTCCCAGATCCCGCGTGTCCTCACGCACGCCCCTGTCCTGAACTATGAAGCTTAGCACGAAGATCATCGCTGCCGCGTCCGTGGCTGTTCTCGCCACCGGCATCGGCGCCACGACCACCGTCTACGTCCTCTCCCAGCAGAACCGCGTCGATGCGGTTCGCTCCGAAATGAGCACCGTGCTCCGCCAAGCCGAGACGGTCGCGGAAAACATGGACCAGATGCACCGCAACAAGTCGTTCGACATCGCCGGCATGGTTGCACGCGCCAAGGCCGAATCCGGCGGGCGCCCCCTCACCGAAATCTACCGCTCCACCGCGCTCTACAACACGATCCCGATCGTCGCCTCCTGGTCCGCCGCCCGACGCTCCGCCGAGGAAAAGGGCTACGGCTTCTTTACTCCGTCCGCTCCCGGCATCCCTGCCCGCAATCCGAAGAACAACAACGGCGCCGACTTCGCCGACGCCTTCAAGGCGTTCGCCGCCGGAGAAAAGGAATACTTCTTCGAGGACAAACAGCGCGGCGAGCTCCTCCTCGCCCGCCCCGTGCGTCTCGCCGAAAGTTGCGTGAACTGCCACGGCGATCCGGCCCGCAGCCCCACCGGCGACGGCAAGGACGTGCTCGGTTTCGCCATGGAAAACATGAAGGCCGGCGACATCAAAGGCGCCTTCGTGCTCCGCGCTCCCATGACCGACGACGCCGTCGTCGCCGGAACGATGAAGAGCATGACCCTCGTGACGTTCCTCCTGCTCGGCGTCGTCGGCGCCGGCTTCTACTTCTTCAACCGCCGCTTTATCAACGCGCCGCTCGACGACGCGATCACGCAGATCGACAACGCCGTGCAGCAAACCGCCTCCGCCGCCGGCCAGATTTCCGCCGCGAGCCAGATGCTCGCCGAAGGCGCCAGCGAACAAGCCGCCTCCCTCGAGGAAACCAGCGCCTCCCTCGAGGAACTCTCCTCGATGACCAAGCGCAACGCCGACAGCGCCGGCCAAGCCAAGGACACTGCCGGCACCGCCCGCGACACCGCCGACTCCGGCGCCGAACAGATGCGCTCGATGCAGACCGCCATGCAGGCGATCAAGAGCGCCTCCGAAGACATCACCAAGATCCTCAAGACGATCGACGAGATCGCCTTCCAGACAAACATCCTCGCGTTGAACGCCGCCGTAGAAGCCGCCCGCGCGGGCGAGGCCGGCGCCGGTTTCGCTGTCGTCGCCGAGGAAGTCCGCGCCCTCGCCCAGCGCTCCGCGCAAGCCGCCAAGGAGACCGCCACGAAGATCGAGGACTCCGTCGCGAAGAGCCAGCAAGGCGTGAACATCAGCGCCACCGTCGCCCACAGCTTCGAGGAGATTCAGGCAAAGATCCGCCATCTCGACTCTCTCGTCGCCGAGATCGCGACCGCTTCCCACGAGCAGAGCCAAGGCATCGGACAGGTCACCACGGCCGTCTCCCAGATGGACAAGGTTACCCAGTCCAACGCCGGCAGCGCCGAGGAAACCGCCGCCGCCGCCGCCGAACTCAACAACCAGTCCGCTCTCCTCGCTGCCGCCGTCGGCAAGCTCCGCGCCCTCACCGGCGTCGAAGGCCACGCGACCAAACCCACGCGCACGCCGAAGTCGTCGTCACGTCCGGCGGCGCCGCGAGGCGAACTCAAGCCCATCGCGAAGTCGCCGGTCGCGCGCACCACACGCCAGCCAGTCTCCGCCGGCGCCAACCACGACGCCCACTTCCTGGATTCCTGATTCATGAGCGCCACCCAAACCACCCGCACGGTCCAGTCGGTCAACGAGGGCAAATACCTCACCGTCCAACTCGCCGCCGAGGCCTACGGCATCGCGGTGCTCAAGGTCCGCGAGATCATCCGCATGCAGAAAATCACTCCGGTCCCCCAGATGCCGGAGTTCGTC